>JAGXHD010000211.1 GCA_024636395.1 Sulfitobacter sp. | reverse complement strand
GGCACCGCAAACAGCCTGCGGGTCAATCTGAGCAACGACAACGACCTTGGATTCGATTTTCTGGTGGAAGGCCTCAATGTCTCACTGGCTGCCATATTGGGCGCTTCTGCCATGACGCTGCTCTGTGCCGTGCTGTTTGCAGGGGATGAGGCGATTACCGGTTCGAGCGGGGGCGACACGCTCGTCAGCTTTGCGGGTAACGGCGTATTTTTCGTCGGGCAAGAAAGTGATTTCGTTTACGGCTCAGACGGGAATGATACGATTTTTGACAACGCGAGCCTAAACAACCCGTCTGGCGACTATGGGGACAATTTGATCTTCGGCGGAACCGGCAGCGATGAGATCAGTGGCAGGACGGGAAACGATGCATAGAGGTACGAAGTTACAACAGACCTTATTATCAAGGAAGCAGCCGGAGGAACCGATCTACTCGCTAGCACCATATCCCTGTCGCTTGCGCTCGTGAGCTAAAAATATCAAGCATCCCACTCTTGTGGAAAGCAATATAATCGGCACGGGCAACGAGCTCGCCAATATCATCACGGGCGGCGACGGCGCGCATATCCTCAATAGTGCGCGCGGCAACGAAACCTACAATGTCGACAATATTGGCGACTCGATCGTGGAGGCCGCCAACGCCGGGACCGATCGCATGCTTAGCTCCGTCAGCTTCGATCTGCGCGTTTTAGTCAGTACCCGGAGGAATTAGGGCTCGGTGGCACCCAGCACATCGCCGCTGTCGGCAACGGCGCGGCTAACCTGATTGCGGAACACAGTGGCAATAACTTCATTAACAGGGCATGGGGCAATGATACGATCTACGGTGGCGCGGGTGATGACTATTTCCCCGACGATCAGGGGAACGACCGCATGTTCGGCGGCCCTGGTGCGGATCGTTTCGTTTTCGGGGGAAATTTCGGCCAGGACACGATCACCGATTTCAAAACCGATCAGGCAGGTAAACTGATTGTCCTGCGCGAAACGTCCTCAATCACAAGTTTTGCGGATCTGACCCGGAACCACCTGACCGCTGAGGGGAACAACACCGTCATCGACGACGGGCAGGGCAATTCTATCACACTGCTGGGCGTGCGCGTCAGCGATCTCAGCGCGAATGATTTCATCTTTTGACGCGGTCAAGATACTGTCCGCCTTGGCGGGCCGGATCAAACGAAAAAGGGCAGCACAATCTGCTGCCCTTTTTGCGGTCTGGAAGGCGGGTATCAGCCCCGGCGGCGGCCGCCGACGCGGCCTGCACGGCCCCGGCCTTCCTGGCCTGCCTTTGGGGCGACCTTGTTGAATTTGATCCAGTCACCGCCATGGGGATCACGGTCAAACAGGAAATTGGCCGCGCGGATCGCTTCCATCTCCTTGCCCGGACGGGGCAGGGTAGAGCCCATGCCGAACAGCGTCACGAAAGCCTCGTCATCTATCCCCTCGGGCAGCACGAGCCCCAGCGCCGCGAGCTCGGCCTTCTTCTCGGCGATCTTGGCCGCATTCACGGGCAGGGCGACCGGGTTCATGATGGCGGAGGTCATGCCCGCACCCATCGCCATGGGCAGGAACGCATTGTTGATCCCGTGGCGGTTGGGCAGACCAAAGCTGATGTTGGACGCACCACAGGTCGTATTGACGCCCAGCTCCTCGCGCAAGCGGCGCACCAGCGTAAAGACTTGATGGCCCGCCGTCGCCATTGCGCCGATGGGCATGACCAGCGGATCGACCACGATATCGTGTGCTGGGATGCCGAAATCAGCGGCCCGCTCGACGATCTTCTTGGCCACGGCGAACCGCACGTCGGGATCCTCGGAAATGCCGGTATCGTCGTTCGAGATCGCCACCACGGGCACGTTGTATTTCTTCACGAGCGGCAGCACGAGTTCCATCCGCTCTTCCTCGCCTGTGACAGAGTTTAGCAGCGGACGCCCCTCACAGGCCTCGAGCCCGTTTTCCAGCGCGCCGGGCACGGAGCTGTCGATGCAAATCGGACAGTCCGTCACGGCCTGCACGCGGCGGATCATTTCGGGCATCAGCATCGGCTCGACGAAGTTGTTATCCGCGTAGCGTTTGTCCTCAGCCATCTTGTTGGAAAACACAGCACCAGAATTCACGTCGAGAATGTTTGCGCCTGCCGCCACCTGCGCAATCGCGTCCGCTTCCACACGGCTGAAATCACCGCGCTCCAACTCTTCGGCAAGGATCTTGCGACCCGTCGGGTTGATCCGCTCCCCGATGACGCAAAAGGGCTGATCAAAGCCGATGATAGCTGTTTTCGTTTTGGATTCGACGATTGTGCGGGTCATTTTTGGTCCTTCAGGAGGCTTTTGCGGGAACGGCAGACATGCCGCCGTGTGTCTGTGCCCATGTAGCGTTCGTCTTGATCCCGCCCAGCGGAAAGAAGTGCACGTGGCTTACGTTGAATTCAGGATGGGCCGCCTTGTGGGCGGCAAGTGCTGTCACCACGTCGTCAGGCTCGTAGGGCAGCAGCAGTTTGGTGACATCCATCGCGCGCTTTTGCAGCACCTTGAGCGAGGGGCCCACACCGCAGGCGATCGCGAATTTGATGAGCGTCTGAAGCTTGGCCGGGCCTGCGATGCCGATATGGATCGGAAGGGTGATCCCGGCGTGTTTCAGGCTGTCGGCCCATTCGATGATGGGCTGTGCTTCAAAGGCAAACTGCGTGGCAATGGCCATCTTCGCATCGGTGCGCGTCTGAAATTCGTTTTTCCATTTCAACGCCTCATCCACCCGCAGGCGTCCACCCTTCACGTCGATGTCCCGGTTGCCCTCGGGATGGCCAGCAACGTGCAAATTGGTAAAGCCTGCGGCATCGAACAGGCCCGTCTCCATGAGCTGCATGCTGTCGCTGAAATCACCGTGCGGCGCGGTGACACCGCCTGCCAGCAGCAGTGCTTGCTTCACATCCGCCTCGCCCTGATATCGTGCGATCCAGTCGGCGAGCGTTGCGCGATCCTTGATTATGCGCGCGGGGAAATGCGGCATAACCTTGTAACCGTCCGCGTTGAGGCGTGCGGCAGTGGCGACCAGGTCCTCGATCGGGGTGCCCTCGATATGGGCCACATAAACTCGGGTGCCCTCCGGCAGCAATGCGGGGAAATCCTCGACCTTTTCGGCGGTGCGCGGCATCACCTCGATCGAAAAATCCTTCAGAAACGACTCAATGTCCGAGTTAACCGCGACAGGTGCTTCGACTTTTTTGCGGAAATTCAACAGTGCCATAAGCTGGCTCCTTAAAGTGTCAAAGGGGCTGCTCAAGCCCAGCCATCGTTTGCAATAAGCGCCTTGATGCGCTCGCGGTCGTATTCTGCATCGAGCCTTGCGGCTTCGGCATCGGCCACGGCGGCATCCTCACCCTCGACAGTGACGGGGGCCGCCTTGCGCCATTCAGCCAGATAGGCATCGGTATCGCCCGCGCCGACCTTCATCGCAGCGCGGTCTATCGCCTGCTCGAAGCGCTCCGGCAACACCCGCTTTTCGCCCCGCCTGCCTTTGCCAACAATGACCTGCGCGGGAATATCCCGCCAGTATACAATCACTACTTCAGCCATCCTACAGTCCTCCGTCCCGGGGTTGTGTGGCCTCTCTCTAACGGAAACCCCGCGGGGGCCAAAGGCATTTATCGACCGAAAAGCGCGCGTTGGCGACCCGTGCGCGCACCGCATCATACAATTGTCAGGATTGTTCCTATTGCGGTCATATTTGATCCCGGTTTTCCGGATAGTTTCCAGCTGAACAAGGAGACTAAGACATGGTTATCGCGGTCAGAAAGCACAAAATCGCCTATATGGCATTGCCTAAAGCGGCCTGCACATCAGTCAAGGCGGCGATTGCGCAGATCGACGACGAAAAGCGCGATGACGGGGGATTTACCTGCGATATGAAATGGCACTCCATGTATCCAACGCGCAGGTTCAGGCCTCACCGCTGGAATGCACTCGGCGACGACTGGTACCGCTTTTGCGTCGTGCGCGATCCGGTGCAGCGGCTGATGTCATGCTACATGAACCGCGTGGTGGTGCGGGAGGACCTTGTAAACTGCCGAAACATCCGTCGCGGCATCGTTGATCTTCCATCTATGCCTGATCCCGATTTCTTCTTCCAGAACATCAAGGCCTACAAGCAAGCCTCGTCCTCGATACGCCACCATACCTTGCCCTCGTGGCTTTTTCTGGGTCCAGACCTCGCGGCCTACGACGATGTGTTCAAGATCCCCGAATTGCCGAAGCTGGCCCAAAAACTACAAAAACGGACCGGAAAGATCGTGCGGATGGAGCGCGAAAACGCCACCGCCGTGCGAGAGAAGCTCACCTTGGATGATTTGCAGCCCAAAACCCGCAGGGCCCTCCGCAAATTTGTCGCGAAAGAGTATGTCTTTCTGGCCGGGCACTTCGCCAATCCGTTGGAAACAGGGACGTGGCGAAAGGCTGCCTGAGCGGCGCGCGGCCATTGCACGCTTGCGCCAGATGCCGATGCACCGTAGGTTCAGGGCAACACGTAATGAAAGGCGCAACTCATGGCGCCAAAGCGCTCCAAAGGTGCGGGCGCGCTCGAACGTAATATATCGACGGCTCTGAGCCCCGCGCCAGTTTCGTCCGGATCGAACGACCTCTATGCGGCCCTAGATCTGGGCACAAATAGCTGTCGCATGTTGATCGCCCAGCCCAGAGGCGGGGGATTTCATGTGGTGGATAGTTTCTCGAAGTCCGTCCAATTGGGGGCGGGGCTCGAAAAAACCGGGCGCTTGTCGCGCGGGTCGATGGCGCGTACCATACAGGCGCTGCGCATTTGTCAGCAGAAACTCAAACGCAACAAGGTTAAACGGATGCGCCTCGTGGCAACCGAAGCCTGCCGCCGCGCGAGCAACGGCGATGAGTTCATGCGCCGCATTACCCGCGAAACGGGGCTGCACCTCGAAATCATCGCCCCCGAGCAGGAGGCGCAACTGGCCGTTATCTCCTGCGCGCCGCTCGTCAGTGCAAAGACGGAAAACCTGCTTGTGGTCGACATCGGCGGCGGCTCCACGGAGCTGGTGTGGATCGACATCTCTCAAGTGCCAAAGAAAGATAGAGCGCAATCCATCATGCGCCTTCACGGCGGTTTCGTGCAGGCAAAGACAGACATCCCCGCTGCCCGCGTGGTGGATTGGATCAGCGTGCCGCTGGGCGTGGCGACTCTGCGCGATCAATTCTCCGATGTGGAGGATGATGCCGCACGGTTTGCCCTCATGAGCTGGTTCTTCGAGGAAAACCTCGCTGATTTCACGCCATACCAATCCGCACAATCCCAAGAACGGTTCCAGATCGTCGGCACGTCCGGCACTGTGACCACAGTGGCTGCCAGCCATCTCGGGTTGCGCCGCTACGACCGGACCAAGGTCGATGGGATGAGCATGACAAGTCAACAGATCGATAAGGTCATCCACCGCTATCTCGCGATGGGACCGGAGGGCAGGCGCGTCGATCCATGCATCGGCAACGACCGCTCCGCGCTGATCATGTCGGGGGCGGCGATTTTGCAGGCGCTCATGCGCTGCTGGCCCACGGACCGCCTCAGCGTGGCGGATCGCGGTCTGCGCGAGGGCCTGCTATATGCACAGATGAGCGCGGACGGCGTTCTTGAGGAAGGAACATTCTGATGGGCAAGATACCGACAGGAAAAAATACATCAGGGCGCGGGCAGCGCGATCTGAAGGTCAAGGTAAAGACGTCGCGCGGCCGCAAGCTCAGCTCGACCCGATGGTTGCAGCGCCAGCTGAACGACCCGTACGTAAAACGCGCGAAGGCCGACGGCTATCGCGGGCGGGCGGCATTCAAGATCATGGAGCTGGACGACAAGTACCGCTTCCTGGTCCCCGGCGCGCGGATCGTGGACCTGGGCGCCGCACCCGGTGGCTGGTGTCAAGTCGCGGTGAAACGTTCCAACATACTAGGCGAGAAGAGCGGTAAGGCGCGGGGTACAATTCTTGCGATCGATTTGCAGGAGATGGAGCCCATCGCGGGCTGTGAGATCCATCAGCTCGACTTTATGGAAGATGATGCCGATCTCAAAGTCAAGGAATGGCTCGGGGGCAATGCCGATGTCGTGATGTCTGATATGGCCGCATCCTCCTCGGGACACAAGCAGACCGATCACAACCGCATTATCGCGCTGTGCGAAGCGGCCGCTTACTTCGCCTTCGATGTGCTGGACGAGGGCGGTACTTTCATCGCCAAGACACTCGCAGGCGGGGCCGAAGGCGGACTGCAACAACTGCTGAAGAAGCGTTTCCGCAAGGTCGCGAACTTCAAACCACCGTCGAGCCGTCAGGATAGCTCCGAGAAGTTTGTCGTGGCGACCGGTTTCAAGGCGGATGCGACCGACGATGAGGCATAGCACCGAGCAAATCCATTATTCCTGTAAGATATCTAGCTAGATTTTTGGCGTACCGAGACGAGGGACATCGGCCCAGTCCGCAATCGAGCAGGCAGGACCTGTAAGCAAGCGAAAGATCCACACGATGGAGGAGGTGTCAGCCGCGATCGGTGTCTCGCGTCCAATCCTGTCGCGCTACTTCCAGAACCCCCGACAGCGTACGGGGATCGACATCCGAAAGGATCCGCCTCGGGCTGGAGCGGGTCGAACATATCCCCACCTTCTTCGCCATTCGGATGAACCGCAAAAGCACCGGCATGACTGGCGTGATCATCCCATACCTCAATAATCTGTTCTTCACCAAGCTGCTTCAGGC
>JAGXHD010000210.1 GCA_024636395.1 Sulfitobacter sp. | reverse complement strand
CGCGGTATGGCGAAGATCAAGATCGGCATCGCCAAGGGCAAGAAGCTGCACGACAAGCGCGAGGATGCGGCAAAGCGTGACTGGTCGCGGCAGAAGTCCCGGTTGCTAAAGGACCACGGCTAGAACTCACCAAAAGAGAGATGCGCGCACTTGCGGGTTTCGACTTTGGCTTGCTCCGATTTGTCTGTCGGAGTAGGCAGAAGACACACCTGAGAGGAAGCTGCCATGACTGATGATCCCAAAACACTTGTGTCGACCGACTGGCTGGCCGCACATCTCAAGGACCCTGATCTGCGGATTTTAGATGCGTCCTGGTATCTGCCGACCGAAGGGCGCGATCCAAAGGCGGAGTATGAGGCGGGCCATATCCCCGGTGCGCGGTTTTTCGACATCGACGAGATTTCCGATGCCCGCTCCGACCTGCCTCACATGGCGCCTCCCGTCGAGAAGTTCATGTCGCGGATGCGCGCGATGGGTGTGGGCGATGGCCATCAGGTGGTGATTTACGATGGGGCAGGGATCCTGTCAGCGCCGCGCGTCTGGTGGCTGTTCAAACTGATGGGGCAGGAGAATGTCACCGTACTCGACGGTGGATTGCCAAAATGGGTTGCCGAAGGGCGCGCCATGGAGGATATGCCACCGATCCCGCGTGACCGGCATATGACGGTGCGGTTCCAGAACCATCTGGTACGCGATGTCACGCAGGTGGCGCATGCGTCCAAGCTAGGCACGCCGCAGATCGTGGATGCCCGCGCTGCGGCCCGTTTTCGCGGGGAGGCGCCAGAGCCGCGTGCGGGGTTGCGTGCGGGTCACATCCCCAAATCGCGCAATGTGCCTTATACGGCCCTGCTCAATGCCGACCAGACGATGAAATCGCCCGACGAGACGCGCGTAGTGTTCGAGGCTGCCGGTGTAGATCTGGGCGCCCCGATCGTGACGTCCTGTGGCTCGGGTATCACCGCGGCGGTGCTGGCGCTGGCGCTGGAGAGAATGGGGCACCATGAGTGGGCGCTCTATGATGGATCCTGGGCGGAATGGGGAATGTTCCCCACCGTGCCTGTCGCGACCGGAGACGCGTAATGTTCGAGACGTTAAAGCAACAACCTGCCGACAAAATTCTGGCGTTGGTCCAGAAGTACCGCGATGACCCGAGCGAGACCAAGGTGGATCTTGGTGTCGGCGTCTATAAGGACGCGACCGGGCTGACGCCGGTGATGCGGGCCGTGAAAAAGGCCGAGCATCAATTGTGGGAGGTGCAGGACAGCAAGGTCTACACAGGGTTGGCAGGCGATCCCGCGTTTGCCGACGCCATGATCGATCTGGTGCTGGGCGGTGCAGTCCCGCGCGATACGATTGCGGCGGCCGCGACGCCCGGTGGCACCGGCGCGGTCCGGCAGGCGTTCGAGCTTATCCAGATGGCACGGCCCGATGCGCGGGTGTTCGTGTCCGACCCCACGTGGCCCAACCACCTGTCGATACTGGCCTATCTGGGAATCGAGATGGTGCCCTACCGGTATTTCGATGAAGAGACGCGGGGTGTCGATTTCGACGGATTGATGGCTGATCTTAAGGCTGCACGGAAGGGTGATGTGGTCCTGCTGCACGGCTGCTGCCACAACCCGACGGGCGCAAACCTCAACAGCGCCCAGTGGGACGAGGTAATCGCCCTGCTGCTTGAAACGGGCGCAACGCCGATGATCGACATTGCCTATCAGGGCTTTGGCGAAGGGCTGGAAGAGGATGCAGCCGCCACGCGCAAGGTCGCGGCGGCGGTGCCAGAGTGCATCATTGCGGCGAGCTGCTCGAAGAACTTCGGGATTTACCGAGAGCGGACGGGGCTGTTGATGGTGGTGAGTGCGGATGGTGGGGCGCGTGCGCTCAATCAGGGCACGCTCGCTTACCTGAACCGCCAGAATTTCAGCTTCCCGCCCGATCACGGCGCGCGGCTGGTGACGATGATCCTCACCGATGATGCGCTGCGCGCCGATTGGCAGGCGGAGCTGGAAGAGGTAAGACTGTCGATGCTCGGTCTGCGCGAGCAGTTGGCGCAGGAGCTGCAAAAGCTGGCAGGCTCCGACCGGTTCAGCTTTCTGGCGCAGCATCGCGGCATGTTCTCGCGGCTCGGCACCACGCCTGAAATGGTCGAGAAGCTGCGGGTGGAGCATGGTATCTACATGGTGGGAGATAGCCGGATGAACATCGCCGGGCTGAACGCCCGCACTGTTCCGATCCTTGCGAACGCGATCATCGACGCGGGCATCTGAAACCGCTTTCCCGCACGTAAAAAAGCCCCGCAACCGAATGGTGCGGGGCTTTTTCTTTGTGTTCACACTGCCCTCCCGTGCGGGAGGGCAGCGATTGTGCAGCCTTAGCCGCGGTGGAACTCGGGGTAGGCTTCCATGCCCAGTTCCGCCATGTCGAGACCGGCGATCTCGGCTTCTTCGCTCACCCGGATGCCAACGGCCGCCTTGAGGATGAACCACAGGATCGCAGAGGCTACGAATGTGAAGATACCGTAGGCTGCGATGCCGATCAGCTGTGTCACAAGGCTTGCATCACTGTTGTAGAAGACCACGGCGATGGTGCCCCAGATACCCGCGAAGAGGTGGACCGGGATCGCACCCACGACGTCGTCGATCTTGAGCTTGTCGAGGAAGGGGACCGCGAAGACCACGATCACACCACCCACGGCACCGATCCAAAGCGCACCGAACATCGAGGGTGCGAGAGGTTCCGCCGTAATGGACACCAGACCCGCGAGACAGCCGTTCAGCACCATCGTGAGGTCGACCTTCTTGTAGAGGATCTGTGTCAGGATCAGGGCGGCGACTGCACCGGCAGATGCGGCCATGTTGGTGTTGGCGAAGATGCGGCCGACATCGGTGATGTCACCCACGGTGCCCGCAGCAAGCTGGGAGCCGCCGTTGAAGCCGAACCAGCCGAGCCACAGGATGAACGTACCCAGTGTGGCGAGCGCCAGATTTGAGCCTGGCATCGGATTGACGCGACCGTCCTTGTACTTGCCAAGGCGTGGCCCGAGGATCAGCGCGCCTGCCAGAGCAGCCCAGCCGCCTACGGAGTGCACGATTGTGGAACCCGCGAAATCGCTGAAGCCCATCTCGGACAACCAACCGCCGCCCCACTGCCAGGATCCGGAGATCGGGTAGAAGATACCTGTCAAAATGAGCACGAAGAACAGGAAGGGCCACAGTTTGATCCGCTCCGCCAGAACACCCGACACGATCGAGGCTGTCGCAGCGACGAACATCAGCTGGAAGAAGAAGTCGGACGCCACGGAGGCATAATCAAGCGAAGCATCCGCTGCTGCAAGGCCGACGGGCTCGAGCACAGTTGGGACGAAGTTGAAGGCGAAGTAGCCGTTAAAATCGCCTGGGTACATCAGGTTGAACCCGACGAGCCAGTACATGATTCCCGCGAGCGCAAAGAGAGCGATGTTTTTGGTCAGCTGCATTGTGACGTTCTTGGAGCGGACGAGGCCCGCTTCAAGCATGGCAAAGCCTGCCGCCATCCAAAACACCAGAAAGCCGCCCACGAGGAACAGCAGGGTGGTCATGATGTAGGGGCCGATTTCGTCGAAGCCCGGAGCGGCGGCGTCTTGCGCCAGCGCGAACGTCGGCAGCAGGGCTGCAGCGGCGCTGACCGGAATGAGGTATTTGTTGTTCATCATTTTCATCCTTGAGTTAGATAGCGTCTTCGCCGGTTTCACCCGTGCGGACGCGCACGGCTTGCTCGACATCGAGGACAAAGATTTTGCCATCGCCAATTTTGCCGGTCTGGGCTGTTTTTGTAATCACTTCGACCATCTGGTCTGCCACGCTGTCGGCGACCACCAGTTCGAGTTTTACCTTCGGTACGAAGTTTACGACATATTCCGCGCCGCGATAAATTTCGGTATGGCCGGACTGTGCGCCGAAGCCTTTGATTTCTGTGACCATCAGACCGCGCACGCCCGCGTCGGTCAGCGCTTCGCGAACCTCTTCGAGCTTGAATGGTTTGATCGTGGCAATGATGAGTTTCACCTAAATTGTCCCCTCTTGAAGTGCGGCAAGTCCCGCATGATGTGGACACAGACAAAAGGATAAGGGCGGCTATTGAAAAGGGTCGGTACGACTCAACGCAGCGTTTGGTTGACATAAATGCACTAAAATTAGGCTAATAAAAAATTAAGCCTAAAAAATAGGCATCAATATGAAGTGATCAATGCGATCAAGCGCTAAACAAACCTGTGTCAGCGGTTTAAGGTGCGGTAAAACAGTAGGCGAGCAGGCCCAGAGACATGAGTGATTCATCCAAGCGCAAAGGTCCGTTGGTGGCCGATAAGCGGTACGCTGGAAAAGCGCGCACATCCGCCTCAAAAGCGGGCGTTAAGCCCGCCGCCAAGGCAAAACGGGCGCGTAAGCCGTCTCGGCCTCGTCGTGGCGGCATTCTGGGGCTATTGAGTGCTCTCGCGCGTTGGATTCTGCGCCTGATCTGGGTGATCACCTCCCGCACTGCGCTGGTCGGCTTTGCGGTGCTGGCGCTGATCGTGGGATATTTCTACACAACGTTGCCGCCGCTTGGCGACCTTTTGGACGGGCGTGCAAACGGCTCCGTCACCATGCTCGACAATAACAGCGAGGTCTTTGCATGGCGCGGGGATCAATTCGGCGGGGCCGTGACGGCGGACAACGTCTCGCGCCACCTCAGGAACGCGGTGATCGCGACTGAGGACAAGCGGTTTTACCAGCATTTCGGTCTCAGCCCGCGCGGCATCGCTTCGGCGGTGCGCATCAACCTGAGCGAGGGGCGCGGACCATTGTCCGGGCACGGTGGCTCGACGATTACCCAGCAGACGGCAAAGTTGCTGTGCCTCGGGGAACCCTATGATCCGTCTGCAGGCCAGACCGAGGCGCAATACGAGGCCGAGTGCCGCCGTGGCTCGATCAAGCGCAAAGCCAAAGAGGCGGTGTATTCGATGGCGATGGAGGCCAAGTACACCAAAGATGAAATCCTCTCGATCTATCTGAACCGCGCTTACATGGGCGGTGGTGCTTTTGGCGCGGAAGCGGCGGCACAGCGGTTTTTCGGCAAATCGGCAGCGATGCTGGATGCCGCCGAAGCGGCGATGCTCGCGGGGCTCCTCACCGCGCCCAGCACACTCTCGCCCACGTCCAATCTGGAGCGTTCGCGCAACCGTGCGGCCACCGTCCTGCGCCTGATGAACGAGCAGGGCTATCTGACCGATGCGGAAGCGGCGGCAGCCTTAGCCACCCCCGCCACCCTCTCGGAAGCGGCAGAGGCACGGGCGGGCGGCGATTTCGCGGATTGGGTGATGTCGACGGGGCCTGAATTTTTCACCCGAAACACCACCGAGGATGTGATCATCCGCACCACGCTGGACCAGCGGATGCAGCAGGCGGCGGTGGACGGGCTGAACTGGGTGTTCGAGAACAAGGTGCGCGAAGGATCCGAGGCGCAAGCTGCGATCGTGGTGATGAGCGCGGATGGCGCCGTGCGCGCGATGGTTGGCGGGCGCAAGACCCGCGTGTCGGGCTCGTTCAACCGCGCCACGCAGGCGTTGCGCCAGACCGGATCGGCGTTCAAGCCGTTCGTCTATGCGGCCGCCCTCGATCTGGGCTATTCGCCGAATGATCTGGTGGATGACAGCCCCTATTGTCTCAACATCCCCGGCTCGGGGGAGTGGTGTCCACGCAACTACACCAACAGCTTCTCGGGGCAGGTCAGCATGACCCGTGCGCTGGCGCAGTCGCTCAACATTCCCGCCGTGAAGATTTCCGAATCCGTGGGCCGTGAAACGGTGAGCACGGTCGCCGCGCAATTCGGTATCAAGAATGATCTGGCCGCCGGACCCGCGCTGGCGCTCGGCGCCTCCGAGAGCACGTTGATCGAAATGACCGGCGCCTTCGCGGGGATCCTCAACGGGGGCTCGTCCGTGACGCCTTACGGGCTGGTCGATCTGCGTCTGCGTGACGATCCGGAGCCGCTGATGGGTACGGGTGGCGGCATCGGGGAGCGTGTTATTCAGGAAGAAGCTGCGGGCCAACTCATCTACATGATGGAAAAGGTTGTATCGGAGGGGACAGGCCAGCGCGCGCAGTTCGGCGGGCGACAGCTCGCCGGCAAGACGGGGACGACCTCGGCGGCAAAAGATGCCTGGTTTATCGGTTTCTCCGCCGATTACGTGGCTGGCGTTTGGATGGGCTATGATGACAACACGCCGCTCAAAGGTGTCACCGGGGGTGGTCTTCCCGCCGAGATCTGGCGCGAGGTGATGCTGCGTGTGCACGAGGGTGTACCCGTGCTTGACCTGCCTATGGTCCTGCCTGCACCTGCACAGGTCATCTTTCAGGGCGATGTGAATGGGGTGGCGCCGATGGGACAGGTTAATGCTCCGCAGGCGCCTTCTCAGTCTCGCCCCACAAATATCATTGATCAGGTGCTGCAGGATATCTTTGGCAGCATCGGAGGCGGCGGTGGGAGTGGCGGCGGTGGATCCAACACAGGGTCGGACCGATAGCGACTATTATACACGAAACGACATTGGTCTTGGAACGGGCAATTGATTGTTAAGCAAAGTAATGTTTGAGTAACGCGTTGGGCGATTTAGATGCGTCGGGATTTTGGCGCGGGCGATAAAATGCGGTGCACCGGATGTACCGCCATCTGAAATTTGGATTGGTGCGTATGCAGGCCGACACAGTTAAACGCGGGCGTGAAGAGCTGCGACAGGTTCGCAAGCGCAGCCGCGGGCTTTATTGGGCGGTGGGTCTGTTTTCGGCATTTGCCAATTTGCTGATGCTGACCGGACCTCTGTATATGTTGCAGGTCTATGACCGGGTCTTGGGATCGGGCAGTCAGGAAACGCTGGTTGCGCTGTCGCTTCTCGTTCTGTTTGCCTATGGTGTGATGGGCCTGCTCGAATATACGCGTGGTCGGATCATGGCACGGGTGGGTGCGCGGTTTCAGGACGATCTGGACCGCCGTGTGTTTGACGCCGTCGTGCGCAAATCGGCGCTGGCGCCCGACAGCAAGACAAACGCCGGTCTTTCCGATCTCGAAGCGGTACAGCGCACGATCACTTCGCCCGTCCTGATGGCGGCGTTCGATCTACCCTGGACCCCGATCTTCTTTGCAGGGATCTTCGTATTCCACCCGTATCTGGGATATCTTGCCCTCGCGGGCGGTGCCGTGCTGGTCCTGATCGCGGTTGCGAACCAGTATCTGTCACGCGGGGCGCAGGCGCGTGCGGGCATCGCGGGCCAGCAGGCCGGCGGTATGGCCGACCAGATCCGCACGGAGGCCGAGATGGTGCAGGCTATGGGCATGCGCGAGGCCGCCTTCACTCGCTGGCAAAAGGCGCGCAGCGAGGCGCTCGAGGGACAGGTGCGCGCCACGGATGTGGGCGGGACGTTCAGCTCCATGACGAAAACGATCCGGCTTTTCCTGCAATCGGCGATGCTGGGGCTCGGGGCCTATCTTGTGCTGCAAAATGAGATGACGCCGGGGGCGATGATCGCGGGGTCGATCCTGCTGGGCCGCGCACTTGCGCCGGTTGAGCAGGGGCTGAACCAATGGCCGATCGTGCAGCGCGGGATGCAGGGATGGGACAATCTGGCCGAGCTTTTGGGTATGGTGCCGACGGAGCCGCCGCGCACTGCCTTGCCCAAGCCGCGGGCGGCGCTCGTGGCCAAGAACCTCACTGTAGTGCCGCCGGGAGAAAAACAGGCCTCGCTCAAATCGGTATCGTTCAGGGTAGAGCCGGGGCAGGCCGTGGGCGTGATCGGTCCGTCCGGCGCAGGCAAGTCGACGCTGGCACGTACGTTGACAGGTGTGTGGCGCCCGGCGGGGGGATCGGTCAGGCTCGATTCCGCCGCACTGGAGCACTACGGCTCCGAGACACTCGGGCGACATATCGGCTACCTGCCCCAGAGGGTGACGTTGTTTGACGGAACCATCGCGCAGAATATCGCGCGGCTGGCCGAAGTGCCTGACGATGCCAAGGTTGTCGCGGCTGCCAAGATGGCCGCTGCGCACGAGATGATCCTGGAGTTTCCCAATGGATATGACACGGTCATACAAGCCGGCCAGGTGCGGCTCTCGGGCGGGCAGATGCAGCGGATCGGTCTTGCGCGCGCACTTTATGATGATCCCGTGATCCTTGTGCTGGATGAGCCAAACTCAAACCTTGATAACGTGGGCTCGGAAGCACTGAACAGCGCAATTCGTGGGATGAAAGAGAGCGGGCGATCGGTGCTGATCATGGCCCACAGGCCTGCTGCGATTCAGGAATGTGATACGCTGATGGTCCTCGACGGGGGGATGCGGATGGCGTTTGGCCCCAAGGACGAGGTGCTCAAGGGCATGGTGAAAAACCACCGCGACATCAAGCAATCGCCGAAAGACGGAGGCGGCGTGACATGAGCGAAACAAAAAAATGGAGCGCGTGGGGGCCGGTGATGATCGGCTTCATTGCGATTGCGCTGCTGTTCGGCGGGTTCGGGACATGGTCTGTCATGTCCAACATCGCGGGGGCTATTGTTGCGCCAGGGCGGATCGAGGTGGATCGGAACCGGCAAGTCGTGCAGCACGATACCGGGGGCACCATTTCACAGATTCTTGTGGATGAGGGCGATCTGGTCAAGGCCGATGATCTGCTGTTGCAGCTCGATCCCGAGCAGGCCCATTCAGAGTTGACCCTGATCGAGGGGCAGCTTTACGAGCTGATGGCGCGGCGCGGGCGCCTCGAGGCGCAGCGCGATCAGTCCTCCGAGATCCGGTTTCCACCCGATCTGATCAAGGCCGGGACCACCAATGCGGATGCGCAGGAACTGATGGAAGGTCAGCGCAACCTGTTTGACGCGCGGCGCGACAGCGTTGCCCGTGAGGTCGAGCAGCTGAGTAAACAGCGCAATCAGATTGAGGACCAGATCATTGGGATCCGCGCGCAGGAAACTTCGCTCGAAGCGCAGCTTGCCCTGATAGAGCCGCAACTGGTCAACCAGCAAAGACTGCTGGATAGCGGGCTGGCACAAGCCGCGTCCGTGCTGCGGCTCCAGCAGGAAAAGGCGCAGCTGACCGGAGATATCGGGCGGCTCATCTCCTCTCGTGCACAGGCCGAGGGGCGCATTACAGAGATCGAGATCGTGGGACTACAATTGGTCACCTCGGCGCGCGAGGAAGCCATCACGGAGCTGCGCGAGACCCGCTACCGGGAGCTTTCGCTTATTGAACAGCGCCGTGCCCTTCTGGTGACCATCGACCGGCTGGATATCCGCGCGCCGGTCTCGGGCATCGTCTATTCCATGCAGGTGACGACCCCGCGCTCCGTGATCCGTGCGGCGGAGCCTCTGATGTACCTGGTGCCACAGGACCGGCCGCTGGTGATCGCCGCACAAGTCTCGCCGAACAACATCGATGAAATTTCGGTCGGCCAAGAGGTCAATCTTAGGTTCTCCTCTATGGACCAGCGGACCACACCAGAGCTCAAGGGGCTTGTAATGGTGATCTCGGCGGACGCATTGGATGATCAGACGACCGGCGCGCGCTATTTCCGCGCCGAAATCACGCTGTCGCCCGGCGAGATAGAGCGGCTGCCCTCGGGCACCCAGCTTTTGCCGGGAATGCCGGTCGATGCCTTCATCAAGACCGGGGACCGGTCGCCGTTGACGTATCTGCTCAAGCCTGTGACGGATTATTTCGTGAAGTCCTGGCGCGAAAGCTGAAACGCGCTCTTTCGGCGGCGCGCCAAGGGCGGTAGCGTCCAATAACGCAACGCATGAGAGGAAAGATACGATGAGCATTTCACAGAGCCTGAAAGACAAGGGGATCACCCTGCCGGATGCGTCCGCGCCCGCGGCCAATTACGTGCCCTTCGTGCAGGTCGGGAACACGGTCTATGTGTCCGGGCAGATTTCGCGCAATGCCGATGGCCTGATTCTTGGCGTGCTCGGTGACAATATGACAGTTGAGCAAGGCGCCGCCGCCGCGCAGACCTGCGCACTACAGCTTCTTGCCCAGGTCAAAGCTGCCTGCGGCGGTGATATCGACCGGCTCAAGCGGGTCGTGAAACTCACGGGTTTTGTAAACTCAACGAAAGACTTCACCGAACAACCCTCAGTCGTCAACGGCTGCTCAGATTTCCTGGTCGATGTGCTGGGGGATGCGGGTCGCCATGCGCGCTCGGCGGTGTCGGCGGGCGCGTTGCCTCTGGGCGTCGCTGTAGAGATCGAAGGCATCTTCGAAATTCAATGACATTGCCTGTCCTGCCGCGCAGTTTTTTCGCCGCTCCCTTTGCCCACCGTGCGCTGCACGATGTAGCGCAGGAGCGGCCCGAGAATTCGCGTGCGGCCATCCGTGCCGCGATCGCGGCAGGATACGGCATCGAAATTGATGTGCAGCTCAGCAATGATGGCGTTGCAATGGTGTTTCATGACAACGCTCTTGAGCGCCTTACGGGCGTTCAGGGGCATGTGCGGCTCTCCACGGCAAGTGCGCTCAAATCCACGCCGCTACTTGGCGGGACAGAGGGTATTCCGGATCTTGTCGAAGTTCTTGCGCTGGTCGGAGGCCGTGTACCTCTGCTGATAGAGATCAAGGATCAGGACGGTATGATGGGCCCTCGCGTAGGCGCGCTGGAACGGGCGACGGCGCGTGCCCTTCGCCGGTACAAGGGCGACGTGGCAGTGATGTCGTTCAATCCCCACTCGGTGGCGGCGATGCAGGTGCTGTGCCCCGATGTGCCGCGCGGGCTCACCACTTCTGCTTACAGGTCCGCAGAATGGCCTGCACTGCCGGAGCGGCTTTGCATGGCGCTGCGGGCGATCCCTGATTACGAGCGTGTGGGCGCGTGTTTCATCAGCCACGAGATGGACGATCTGGACCGCCCGCGTGTGGCCGAGATCAAACAGGCGGGTGCGGTGATCTTTTGCTGGACCGTGTACAGCGCGGCCGAGGAAGCACAGGCGCGGCTGGTGGCGGATAACATCACCTTCGAGGGCTATCTGGCCGATCCGCGCGCTTGAACATCGCGCCGCGCGTGCCACCTTTAGCGCTCAAGGTCGCAACAGGGATACAAAGATGAGCGCGCAAGAGGTCGAAATCACGATCATCCAGTCACTGTCGGACATTGACGCGGCAGACTGGGATGCCTGCGCCTGCCCTGAAGCGGCGAGCGGAGCGCGACCGAACGATCCTTTCACGACGCATCGGTTTCTCAAGGCGCTCGAGGACAGCGGCAGCGTGGGCACAGGCACCGGATGGCAGCCGCAATATCTCACCGCGCGCATCGGGGGCCATATCATCGGTGTGGCACCGCTCTATGCGAAATCGCATTCGCAGGGAGAGTATATTTTCGATCATTCCTTCGCCCATGCCTACGAGCGGGCGGGGGGGCGCTATTACCCCAAGCTCCAGATCGCTGTGCCACACACGCCTGCAACGGGGCGGCGGTTTTTGACGCGCGAGGGGTTCGAGGAAGTCGGGTTTAATGCGCTGGTTCAGGGCGCTGTCCAGCTGACTGAAAATAACAATCTCAGCTCCGTCAATATCACCTTTTGCACCGGCGACGAAGCACAGCGGGCAGAGGCGTTAGGGCTGATGCCGCGCAAGAGCCAGCAGTTTCATTGGCGCAATGATGGCTACGCCGATTTTGACAGGTTCCTCAACAGCCTCAGTTCGCGCAAGCGCAAGAATATGCGCAAAGAGCGTGCGACCGCGCAGGATTTTGGCGGGACCATCCAGACGTTTACCGGCGATGCGATCCAGCCCGAGCATTGGGAGGCGTTTTGGATTTTCTATCAGGATACCGGCGCACGCAAATGGGGCACGCCCTATCTCACCCGCCGGTTCTTTAATATTGCTCAGGAGGTGCTGCGCGGTGACATGGCGTTGGTGCTGGCCGAACGCGACGGGCGCTGGATCGCGGGAGCACTGAATTTCATCGGTGCCGATGCGCTTTATGGCAGATATTGGGGCTGTATCGAGCATCATTCCTGCCTACATTTCGAGCTGTGCTATTACCGTGCCATCGATCTGGCCATCGAGATGGGGCTCGGTACGGTTGAAGCCGGCGCTCAGGGAGAGCATAAGCTGGCGCGCGGGTATTTGCCCACGCCGACATGGTCGCTTCACTGGATGCGTGATGCGGGATTTGCCCGCGCGGTGGGAGATTACCTGGCGGCAGAGCGTGCCGCCGTTGACGAAGAAATCGAGGTGCTGACCGATTATGGCCCTTTCAAGAAGACGAGAATCGAGGAACAGGAATGACCGAGAAATTAAGCGCCGAAACGAGGGGACCGCTGCTGGACCCGCTGTTGCAAAATGGCTGGGAGATGGCGGAGGGCAAAGATGCGATCGTGAAGACCTTTCAGTTTGACGATTTCGCGCATGCCTTCGGCTGGATGACCAGCGCCGCGATCTGGGCGGAGAAATGGAACCATCATCCGGAATGGTCGAACGTCTACAACAAGGTGACCGTTACGCTGACGACGCATGATGTCGACGGGCTCAGCACACTCGACGCAAAGCTCGCGCGGAAAATGGACGGGCTTTGATCGATGGAGACGTTGAATGAGCTGATGAGCACGGAAATCTGGCAGGGCAGATCCGTGTTCGATATCCTGACGCTTGAGTCTATGGCCTCTGCTGCGGGTTCGGTTCTGGGGGCGATCACGATCCTTTTCGTGGGCTGGACCGTGTCGGTCTGGATTCAGGGCCGCATCGTCAGATTGAGCAAGAAGAACAAGCACCTAGACGATATGCTGTTTGAGTTTCTTGCCTCGATCGCGCGCTATGTGATCATGGGCTTTACGATCCTGTTCGTGCTCAACACGTTCGGGGTCCAGACCACATCAGTGGTGGCGATCATCGGTGCGGCGGGTCTGGCGATCGGTCTTGCATTGCAGGGGACTCTGTCGAATGTGGCGGCGGGCGTAATGCTGATCCTGTTTCGCCCGATCAAAATCGGCGACTTTGTAGAGGTTTCCGGTGAGATGGGCACTGTCAAAGAGATCAGCCTGAATTTCACCGAACTTGCTGATCTAAGCAACGTTCAGGTCATCGTGCCAAATGCGCAGGTTTGGGGCAATATCATCACCAACTATTCCACCAATGGCACCCGCCGTGCGGAATGGACGTTTGGGGTGGGATATGGCGTGAACCTGAAGGCTGCGGAGGAGATTATCCGCGAGACGATCATGGCGGACGAGCGCTCTTATACCGAGCCTGCACCATTTATTCAGGTGACGAACCTTGGCGACAGCTCGGTCGATTTTCTGGTTCGCGTCTGGTGCGACGCGTCCGTCTATTTCGGATATCGCGCTGATATGACCCGTAATGTCAAAGAAGCGCTCGACGCGGGCGGCATTGATATTCCGTTCCCCACGCGCACGATGGTTCAGGCGAAATCAGTCTGATCGCCTTCACTCTGAAAGGCCGGAGGGCCACTGCGTGTGCGGCCCTCCGGCAATATGCTACATGTTTGCGAGCAGGCTTTCCCCGCCTGACACTTCGCAGACGCCGGGGCTTTCTTCGGCTTGCAGCAGTGTCACTTTCCCGTCCTCTACCAGCATCGCGTAGCGCTTGGAGCGTGCGACGAGGCCTGCGGGCGGCGCGTCGAAGTCCATGCCCAAGGCTTTCGTGAATTCGGACGAGGCATCGCCCAGCATGGTGATGCCCGCCGCAGTGGCACCAGTGGCTTCGCCCCAAGCCTGCATCACGAAGGGGTCGTTGCACGATACGCAGATGATCTCGTCGACGCCTTTTGCGTCAAACTGATCTTTTGTGCGCACGAAGCTCGGTACATGGGCGGAGTGGCACGTGGGCGTGAAGGCGCCTGGCACGGCGAACACCACGACCTTGCGGCCCTTGGTCAGCTCGCTGATCGTGACAGGCGCGGGGCCGTCGGCGCCCATTTTGACGAGTGTGGCATCGGGCAGTGTGTCGCCTTGGGAAATCGGCATGGTGTGACCTTTCATGTGATTGTGTTTGTTATTGTCCGAGTTATAGGGTGCGCGCACAAGCAGGGCCAGAGCAACAAGGAGATTTACCATGCACCATGTCGTTGTGATCGGAGCGGGGCAGGCAGGATCTTCGTGTGTTGCAAAACTGCGTAATGATGGGTTCGAGGGTAAGATCACTCTGATCGGCGCAGAGCCGCAGCCCCCCTATCAGCGCCCTCCGTTGTCCAAAGCGTATCTGATGGGCGACATGGAGCTTGAGCGGCTCTATCTGCGACCGCAGAGTTTTTACGCTGAGTACGACATTGATCTGCGGCTCGGGGCCACGGTGGAGGCGATTGACGTGCAGGCGCAGCAGATCACCGTGGACGGCGAACCGCTTGCCTATGACGATCTGGTGCTGACGACAGGATCAGTGCCGCACCGGCTCCCCGCTGCCATCGGCGGCGCGCTTGACGGCGTGCATGTGGTGCGCAATCTGGCCGATGTGGATGCGATGGCCCCGCGGTTCAAAGCCGGTGCGCGGGTGCTGATCGTCGGGGGCGGCTATATCGGTCTGGAGGCGGCCTCGGTCGCGGCCAAGCTGGGGCTGGAGGTGACGCTGGTCGAGATGGCGCCGCGAATCTTGCAGCGGGTAGCCGCGCCCGAGACGTCGGATTTCTTTCGATATCTGCACCAGACGCACGGTGTGATGCTGCGCGAAGGGGTTGGTCTCGAACGTTTGACCGGAGAGGGGGCGGTGAGCGGCGCTGTCCTCACGGATGGTGTCACGCTTGAGGTTGATTTCGTGATCGTGGGCGTCGGCATCGCCCCTGCCACAGCGCTGGCCGAGGCGGCGGGGATCACGCTTGATAACGGTATCGCGGTAGACAGCCACGGACGGACGAGTGCGCCCCATGTCTGGGCTGCGGGCGATTGCGCCTCGTTTCCCTATCGCGGGCGGCGCATCAGGCTCGAGAGTGTACCGAACGCCATTGACCAAGCCGAGATCGTGGCCGAAAACCTGATGGGTGGGCAGAAGGAATATTACGCCAAGCCGTGGTTCTGGTCTGATCAATATGACGTAAAGCTACAGATCGCAGGGCTGAACACCGGCTATGACCGCGTCGTGACGCGTGGAGTAGCGCCTGGCCCGGTCTCGTTCTGGTACTACCGGGGGACGGAGTTGCTGGCCGTGGATGCGGCGAATGATCCACGCGGCTACATGGTGGGCAAGCGGCTGATCGAGGCAGGCAAATCACCAGATCCGGCACTAATCGCCGATCCACAAACCGATATGAAAGCGCTACTGACCGCGTGAGGATCATCGCGGGCACATATCGCGGCACTGTTCTTGCCGATGTAGGAAAAGGGGATGCGGCCGCGCACCTGCGCCCTACCTCTGATCGGGTGCGCGAAAGCTTATTCTCCATGCTGACCCATCTCGATGTGATCCACGGTGCGCGCGTGCTGGATCTGTTTGCAGGCACGGGTGCGCTGGGGTTGGAGGCGCTCTCGCGCGGTGCGCATGAGGCCGTGTTCGTCGAGAACGGTCGCGTCGCGCAAAAGCTCATCGCGCAGAATATCGAGAAGCTGCGGGTGCGAGACACGACTGCGATCATGCGCAACGATGTGACGGGTTTGGGTGCGTGGCCCGCCGCACCCTTTGATCTGGTGTTTCTCGATCCGCCCTACGGCAAGGGAATGGGGCAGCAGGCGCTGGCGGCGGTGCTCGCAGGTGGGTGGCTTACGAAGGGAGCCACGGTCGTCTGGGAGGAAAGCGCACCGATGGATGCGCCTGCGGGGTTCACCCGCACTGACCGGCGCAAATACGGCGATACCTATGTGACACTGCTGACGGTCGATTGAGACGGCCGAAATTCGGGGCGCGTGGCGGATGCTTTGACGAAACCCGTCTGTTTGCGCTAGGCTCGTTTTATGACCGATGCAACTTCCTCAGCATTCTGGGCGCGCGAGCGCACAAAAACGCAGACGCCACGCCTGCCTAATCCGAAGCCATTCGGCGCGCCGGTTTTGATCAGTGACTGCGTCACGCCGCTGTGCGGTGAAACTGTCCTGTCACTGCTGCTAAAACGAATGATGCAGCGCGATCTGGACGATCAATAGGTCGGGTGGAACTTGCCTGCCGGCGAGAGGGTGAAAATCTCGCAGCCGTCCTCGGTCACGCCGATGGAGTGCTCGAACTGTGCGGACAGGGATTTATCGCGGGTCACAGCTGTCCAGTCATCTGCGAGCGTCTTGGTCTCGGCGCGGCCAAGGTTCACCATCGGCTCGATCGTGAAGAACATACCAGGCTCCAGCACAGGCTTCGTACCCGCCCGGCCATAGTGCAGCACATTAGGTGGGGCATGAAACACGCGGCCAAGGCCGTGGCCGCAAAAATCGGTGACCACCGACATGCGGTGCCCTTCCACGAAGGTCTGGATGGCATGGCCGATATCGCCGAAGGTATTGCCCGGTTTGACCACTTCGATTCCCTTCATCAGGGCGTCATGGGTGATCTCGATCAGGCGCTCGGGTTTGCGGGCCAGCTTTCCGGCCACGTACATGCGCGAGGTATCCCCGAACCAGCCGTCGACGACTACGGTCACGTCGATGTTGACGATGTCGCCGTCTTTCAGCTTTTTGTCGCCAGGAATCCCGTGGCACACCACATGGTTGATCGAGATGCAGCTCGCGTGTTGGTAGCCCTTGTATCCTTTTGTGGCGGATATGGCGCCTGCGGCAATGACTTTCTCTTCTATGATGCGGTCAAGCTCGCCGGTGGTCTGGCCCACGGTCACATGCTCGGCGATCTCGTCCAGGATCGTCGCAGCGAGGTGTCCTGCCGCGCGCATGGCGACAAAATCGCTCTCCTCGTGGATGCGGATGCCGTCTTTTGTCGTGCGACCCTTGTGGATGTCTGTCACAGGTCTCTCCATCTTGTGTTTGCGCCTGTCTAGCGCGCCGGGCGGCCAAGAGCCAGAGGGGCGGCGATGCTGATCCCCTGCGGCGTAATTTGTGTGCCGAGGCACAGGGTTTCAACGCCTGCTTTTGTCGCATCTGCGTGAGCGGTTGCGTATTTGGGGTCAATGTCGGCGGCGATGTCGACATGCGTGCAGTCGGTGCGCTGCACCAGATAGAGGAGCACGGCGCGGTGGCCCGCGCGCACCATATCCGCGAGATTGTTCATATGTTTGGTGCCGCGCGCGGTGACGCTGTCGGGAAACTCGGCGAGCCCTGGCGTCCGGCAGAGCGTGACCGATTTTACCTCGACGTACAGATCGGGCAGGCGATCTGCACGCAAAAGGAAATCAACGCGGGACTTGTCACCGTATTTCACTTCCGGCTGAACGCTGGTGTAGGCGGCAAGTGCGGCAACCTCCCGCGCCTCGAGTGCTTTGCGCAGCACGCGGTTGGGCAGGGAGGTGTCGACGCCGGTGAAGTGACCATTCTCGTGATCCACCAGACGCCAGCCGAATTTCAGCTTTTTCTTTGGATCGTCGTTCGGCTCGAGCCAGACTTTGGTGCCCTCCGCCGCCAGTCCCATCATCGAGCCCGGGTTGGCGCAATGGGCGGTGATCTCTGTTCCGTCCGCCAATGAACAATCGGCCAGAAACCTTTTGTAGCGGCGTATGAGGCGGGCGGGGACAAGATCGGTTTGAAAGCGCATGGCATCTGGCTATACGGTATCAAAGACAGGCTCAAGGAGAGGCACATGACGAATCCAACCGCGGCCATGCTGGTGATCGGGGATGAGATCCTCTCGGGGCGCACGCGCGATGCCAACATGCATTATCTCGCGGGACAATTGGCGGAAGCCGGGATCACGCTGGCTGAAGTGCGTATCGTAGCGGACGAGCGGGACGTGATCGTGAATTCTGTTCGGGCGCTTTCAGACGCCTACGACACGGTGTTTACCTCTGGCGGCATCGGACCCACGCATGATGATATCACCGCCGATTGCATGGCCGCTGCCTTCCACCAGCGCATCGACGTGCGCGACGACGCCCGCGCGATCCTGCAAGCGCATTACGATAAGGCGGGCACCGATCTGAACGAGGCGCGTCTGCGCATGGCGAGAATTCCGGAAAATGCGGCGCTGATAGAAAACCCGGTCTCTGCAGCACCTGGTTTCATCATCGAAAACGTGCATGTGATGGCCGGTGTGCCCAGCGTGTTCAAAGCGATGGTGGCGAGCGTGCTGCCAACGCTGACAGGCGGCGCGCCCCTGATCAGCAAAACGTTTACCGTGCACCGCGGCGAGGGTGATATCGCCGGGCCGCTTGGCGCGCTGGCGCAGGCCTATCCGGGGCTCTCGATGGGCAGCTATCCGTTTCAGCGCGATGGAAAATACGGGGCCAACATCGTGGTGCGCGGGCAGGATGCAGCTCTGCTCGACGAGGCGATGGCGAAGCTCGGCGAGGCTTTTGCATGACGCCTGATGCCGCGATGCTCTACGATGTGTGCGAGGGCACCTGGCCACCCGCGCGCGCGTGGAACGAAGGGCCATGGATCCTGCGGGACGGGGCCGGAGGGGGTAAGCGCGCCTCTGCCGCGACAGCACGGGGGAAGGTCACCGAAGCGGATATTCCGGCAGCCGAAGCCGCCATGCGCGCAGTGGAGCAATCTCCCCTGTTCATGATCCGCGCGGGCGACGATGCGCTCGACGCATTGCTTGAGGCGCGAGGGTACGCGCTGATCGACCAAGTTCAGCTCTACGTCGCGCCGATCGAGACACTGATGGACAAGCCAATCCCGCGTGTGACCTGTTTCACCATCTGGGAGCCGCTGGCGATAATGGCGGAGATCTGGGCTGCGGGTGGCATCGGCCCCGCGCGGCTCAATGTCATGGCGCGCGCGCAGACCAAGACGGGCATACTGGCGCGCTGGAACGAAAAGCCAGCAGGCGTCGCCTTTGCCGGTGTTCACGACGGAGTCGTGATGGTGCATGCGGTCGAGGTCCTCCCACACCAGCGCAAACAGGGCGTTGCGCAGTGGATGATGCGTGCTGCGGCCTTTTGGGGGGCGCATCACGGTGCGCGCCATATCGCCGTTTTATGCGTGAGCGCGAACAAACCCGCCAACGCCCTCTATACCAAGATGGGCTTTACGCCCGTTGGCACCTATCATTACCGTCACCTGCCTGAATAAAGGAGCCATACCATGGCCGACGACGCCCCCACCGCCCTTGACCTTCCGATGGTCAATCCATTGCCACCTGCGACGCAAAAGTATTTCGATATCTGCACCGAGAAGCTTGGAATGATCCCGAACGTGCTGCAAGCCTATGCCTTCGATATCGACAAGCTCAATACGTTCACTGCGCTCTACAACGATCTGATGCTGGGCGACAGCACCCTCACCAAGCTGGAGCGGGAGATGATCGCGGTTGTCGTATCGGCAGTGAACAAGTGCTTTTACTGTCTGACTGCGCATGGTGCGGCGGTGCGCGAATTGTCAGGTGATCCGATTTTGGGCGAACAGATGGTGATGAACTACCGTGTGGCTGATCTCGACTCCAAAACCCGGATGATGCTTGATTTTGCGGTCAAACTGACCGAAGCGCCGGAGATCATCGAAGAGGACGACCGGGAGGCGCTGCGGGCTGCGGGCTTCAGCGACCGTGACATCTGGGACATCGCGAGCGTCGCTGCGTTTTTCAACATGACCAACCGCGTCGCGAGCGCATCGGACATGCGCCCGAACAAAGCCTATCACGCGCAGGCAAGATGAGCTTGCGCGCATGAGATTGCTGTGGTGCGCGTTCGTGCTGGCCCTTTGCGGTGCAGCAGAGGCTGTCGAGCTGGAACTGCCCGCCACAGCGCGCCAGTTGGTGACCCGTGATACTCCGCTCGATCGATATCTGGCGCCGGTCGGCCCTTTCGCCGAAGGCGCCTTGCCCACGCAGATGGTCGAGGGTGCCGTGGCACGCAGCGCGTGGCGCATCGATGTGGCCGGGCTGACGCCGCTGCAACTCATCGCACCTTTGCGGGATCAGCTGACGCAGGCGGATTTCCGGATCATGCTCGATTGTGCGGCGCAGGAGTGTGGCGGATATGACTTCCGCTTTGCCACCGAGGTGCTTCCGGCGCCAAACATGTACGTGAACATCCGCAATTATCATGTGCTGACAGGAGTGCGGGACGGGGAGGCTGTCTCGATCCTCGCGAGCGCATCCAGCGGTGTCTCCTTTATCCAGATCATTCGGGCGAGCGAAGCGGCTGCGGCGTCTGATACGCCCATTCCTCCGGCGGCTCCCCAAGGGCTTTTGGCGGACGGGCACGTCGTATTGGACGGGCTTGAGTTCGACAGTGGGACATCCGAGTTGAACGGAGGGCCGTTTGAGGCACTCGAATCGCTGGTGCAGATCCTGCGCGGTCGGGCCAGCCTGCGGATTGCGCTGGTGGGACACACGGACAATGTGGGTGATCTTGATACCAACACGGCGCTGTCGATCAGCCGCGCGGATGCGGTGCGCAGGTATCTGATCGCGCAATACGATATTGCCGCAGACCGCCTTGAGGTCGAGGGCCTCGGATTTCTCGCGCCGCTCACGTCCAATCTGACGGAGGCGGGGCGCGAGACAAACCGCCGCGTCGAGGCGGTTGTGCTGGCGGAATAGTTGCGCGCGCAAGAAAAAACCCCGATACCGCTTGCGCAATACCGGGGGAAGTTCACCGAGGGGAGTTGGTGTTTGGTGTCTAGCTTACCAGTCGCTTGGGCCTTTTTCGGCGAACGAGTGGACCAGAAAATCAATGAAAGCGCGGACCTTGGGCTGTGTAAACCGGCCCGGTGGATAGACTGCATAGATGCCTTGGGTTTCGAGCGGCAGATCGGGGATGGCATCCTCGATCAGGCCCTTTTCCATCGCGTCTGAGTAGAGAAAGCTGGGCAGATACGCGATGCCGAGGCCGGAGACCGCTGCATTGAGGAGCGATTGCCCGTCGTTGACCGAAAGCCACCCCGCCGTGCGCACCTGGCGCTTCTCGCCCGAGGGGGCGGTCAGTTTCCAGACGTTGCCGCTCGATTGGTTGGAGTAGTGCAGCAGCTTGTGATCGTTGAGATCGTCGATTTTTTCGGGCCGTCCGTATTTTGCGAAATAAGCGGGGGAAGCGATCATGCGTTTCGTCGTTTCGGTCAGCTTTCGGGCGCGCAGCGTGCTGTCCTCCAGCTCTCCGATGCGCACTGCCATGTCGAACCCTTCAGAGATCAATTCCACGTAGCGGTTGTTTAGGACCATGTTGACGGTGATGTCGGGGAAATCCCCAAGGAACTCGGACAAAACCGGCGACAGATGGTTGACCCCGAAATCGGTCGCCACGGAAATGCGCAGCAGCCCCGAAGGCGCTGACTGCATCGACGTGACCAGCGCGTCCGCCTCTCCCGCGTCATTGAGCACACGGCGGGCCCGGTCGTAATAGGCAAGGCCGATTTCCGTGGGTGAGACGCGGCGCGTCGTACGGTTGAGGAGACGCGCTCCGAGCCGGGCCTCGAGCGAGGACACATGCTTGGAGACGGCGGATTTTGAAATCCCCATCTTCTTGGCGGCATCGGTAAAGCCCCCCTGATCCACCACAGTGGCGAATGCTTCCATTTCCGTAAGGCGGTCCATTGCCGTCCCCTTCCATACATATTTCAACGCTGAGCAATGAAGGGAGATTGGGGCGCAAACGGGGCAGGGGTGGGACAGTAGCAAGGTAATTGCACAACCGTTGCAGGGCAGGAAACATGCGAACCGTGTGTTCAGGACAGCGCTAAAGCCACTTTTTCCGACGTAGGGCCAACAGGAGGAGCAGCGCCATAAGGAGCATCGCGATGCATAGGGCGGTGAAGGCCCAAGGGTTCTCCAGCCCCGGCATGCCGCCGATGTTGACGCCAAAAAGCCCGGTAAGAAAGCTGATCGGCAAGAAGATCCCGGCACCCACGGAGAGAATGAAGCTGTTGCGGGCCTGTTTCCGGGCCACGTCCAGATCGTGATCATCCTGTACCGCGCTCAGCCGGTCGCGCAGCGCGTCGAGTTCCTCCACGGCCATGGTGGTGCGGTTGGCCAACTCGCGCAGCGCGGGGTGATCCGCTTCGGGGATGAGCGGCGTTTTCGACAGACTGTTCAGCGCGGCGCGCTGTGGATCGAGGTAGCGGCGCAGACGGATCACGCGGCGGCGCGATTGGGTCAGCTCCTTGGGAACGGGAGTGGTGTCGTCCTCCAGATCGGCCTCGAAGAATTCGGTCAGCTTCCCGATGGCGCTCACTTCTTCCTGCACGCGGGCCGTGAGGCGGGTGACAAGGGCAGTGACGAAAGCGGCCGTGGTGGGTGGTGCCATTTGTGCGACAGCATTTTGACGGATCTCGTCGATGGCAAACACGCGGCGCAGCCGCACGGTCACTACGGCCCTGTCCGTGACCCACATCCGGATCGAGACCATCTCCTCCGCCGCTTGCCCCGCATTGAGGTTGATCCCGCGCAGGTTGAGGATAAGCCCGTCTTCGTAGCTGTCGCAACGGGGACGGGTTTCTGGCTGCATGAGCGCGCCTGCCGGAATGGCCGGAACGTTGGTTTCACACCAATCTGCCAGCTTTGGGTCCGACAGATCGAAGTGCCACCAGCGGTAGCGCGCGGGGCCGGTGAGCGTATGCGTGTCCGGAACGGTCGTACTGCCGTCCTCGCTCACGTCAAAAACACAAATCGGCATGGCGCATCCTTCAATGAGCGGCTGCGACAGTATTTACCTCGCTTGCAGTTGTTGCAAGCGGGGCGTGGGGTCAGAGCGTCGCTGCGAGCCGTGTGCCTTGGTCAATCGCGCGCTTGGCGTCAAGCTCGGCCGCCACATCCGCGCCGCCGATCACATGGCAGGTCTTTCCCGCGGCTTCCAGCGTATCGGCCAGCGACGGGTCCGACAGCTGACCCGCGCAGAGCACGACCGTATCTGCCGCGATGACCTGTGGGTTCTCGCGCCCCTCGCCAAAGGAAATATGCACGCCCGCTTCGTCGATCCGCTCGTAGTTCACGCCCGCGATCATGTTTACGTTTTTCATCGTGAGCGAGGCGCGGTGGATCCATCCGGTCGTTTTGCCGAGGCCTTTGCCCGGCTTGGACGGTTTGCGTTGCATCATCGTTACGGCGCGGGCGGGTGCGTGCGGCTGCGGCCCTTCGGGCGCGAGGCCCGCGCGATGCTCCGACGTGTCGGCGACACCCCATTCGCGCATCCATTCCGGCAGGTTGAGCGTGGTGCTCTCCCCCGCGCTCACCAGATATTCGGACACGTCAAAGCCGATGCCGCCCGCGCCGATCACTGCCACATGCGCGCCGATCTTCGCGTTGCCTTTGAGCACGTCGATATAGCTGTAGACGTTATCGCGGTTCTGTCCCTCGATCTGTGGATCGCGCGGCATGACGCCGGTTGCGATGATCACTTCGTCGAATCCGTCCAGATCGTTTGCGGAAACTTCAGTGTCTAGCTTTACGGTGATCCCGTGATGGGCGACCATCGTGCGATACCAATCTACAAAGCCCCAGAACTCCTCCTTGCCTGCGACCTGTTTGGCAAGATTGAGCTGTCCACCGATCTCGGACGCGCGGTCAAACACGGTGACGGTATGGCCACGCTCGGCGCTCGCGATCGCGGCGGAGAGCCCGGCGGGGCCCGCACCGACCACTGCGATGGCTTTCGGAGTATTCGTAGGTTCCAGCACCAGTTCTGTCTCGTAGCAGGCGCGCGGGTTGACGAGGCAAGACGAGATCTTGCCGCCGAAGGTATGATCCAAACAGGCCTGATTGCAGCCGATGCAGGGCTCGATGTGGTTCGCCTTACCCGCTGCCGCCTTGTTCACGAAATCCGCATCGGCCAGCATCGGCCGCGCCATCGAGATCATGTCGGCGCAGCCCGTCGACAGAACCTCCTCTGCCACATCGGGCGTGTTGATCCGGTTGGACGCAATGAGGGGTATCGAGACTTTGCCCATCAGCTTTTTCGTGACCCAGGCGAAAGCCGCCCGCGGTACGGAGGTGGCGATGGTCGGGATGCGGGCCTCGTGCCACCCGATGCCTGTGTTGATGATCGTCGCACCTGCTTTTTCGATTTCCTGGGCCAGCTGAACGACCTCTTCGAATGTGGAGCCGTTGGGTACAAGATCGATCATCGACAGGCGGTAGATCACGATGAAATCACGGCCCACGGTTTCGCGCACGCGTTTTACCACCTCGATGGGCAGGCGCATGCGGTTCGCGTACGAGCCGCCCCAGCCGTCGGTGCGCTTGTTGGTGTGAGTGACTAGGAACTGGTTGAGGAAATATCCCTCCGAGCCCATCACCTCGACGCCGTCATAGCCCGCCTCTTGGGCGCGCCCCGCACAGGCAGCGATATCGGCGATCTGCTTCTCGATGCCTGCCTCATCCAACTCCGTCGGGGGGAAGGGCGAAATGGGGGATTTGATGGCGGACGGCGCGACGCATTTCGGCCCGTAGGCATAGCGGCCGGCGTGCAGGATCTGCATCGCAATCTTGCCGTCTGCTGCGTGTACACGGTCGGTGACGATGCGGTGGTTCGCCACATCCTCGTCGCTCACCATCATGGCGGCTCCGGGCAGCACGGAGCCTTCCATATTGGGGCCGATCCCGCCGGTGACCATCAGACCCACACCGCCGCGCGCGCGCGTGGCATAGAATTCCGCGACGCGATTCCAGTCTTTCGTTTCTTCCAGCCCCGTGTGCATTGAGCCCATCAGGACGCGGTTTTTCAGCGTGGTGAACCCAAGATCGAGCGGCTTTAGCATGTGGGGATAGCTGGACAT
>JAGXHD010000209.1 GCA_024636395.1 Sulfitobacter sp. | reverse complement strand
GCTCACCTCCTGCAAACACGCCGGGCAGTGCGCGCATCAACGCTTTAGGCTCCATGTCACCAAAGAGTTGCTCCGCCATCGCCACGAGCGCGTCGTGGTCCACCGCACCGGCCGCCGACAAGATCATCTGCTCCGGGCCGTAGTGCTGGTCGATAAAGCCGGTCAGATCCTTGCGCGTGAAATTCGAGACCCGTTCTGTCGGGCCAAGAATCGTGCGGCCCATAGGCTGATCGGGAAAAGCCTGCTCTTGCAGCCAGTCGAAGATCACATCGTCGGGCGTGTCGAGCGCCTGACCGATTTCTTGCAGGATTACGCCGCGCTCCACCTCGATTTCCGCATCGTCCATCACCGGATTGCGCAGGATATCCGCGATCACCTCAAGGCCCAGCGGCACATCATTTTCGAGAACCCGTACGTAATAGGCCGTCACTTCGCGTGAAGTATAGGCATTGATGTAGCCCCCCACATCCTCGATGGCTTCTGCGATCTGCAACGCGGTGCGCGTCTTAGTGCCCTTGAAGGCCATATGCTCGAGAAAATGCGCGATGCCGTTTTGTGCGGGTGTCTCGTGCCGACCTCCGGCGCCAACCCATACCCCGATGGAGGCAGAGGCAAGGCCCGGCATGGATTCAGTTACGATGCGAAAGCCGTTCGAGAGGCGGTGCGTTTGCAATGTCACGGGGCAATCAGTCCTTTGATATGGGTCTTGAGAGCCTCGAGCTCGTTTGGCACACGGGTCAAACGCTCGGGGCGGTCGTAGAGGTCGGCCATGCGGGGAGGCAAGGGAGGGTGGATGCCCGTCGCCGCTTCCACCGCATCGGGGAATTTTGCCGGATGCGCCGTGGCCAGCGTGACCATGGGCGTGGAGAGATCCCGCAGATCGTTAGCCACCTTCACGCCCACGGCAGAATGGGGGCACAAAAGCTCTGCACTGTGGTTGAGCACATGGGCAATGGTGAGCGAAGTCTCCTCCTCGGAGGCGCGCCCGGATGTGTAGTGCTCTGCAAGCGCCTGCGCTGCTCCCTGAGATACGTCAAACCCTCCCTGCCCCAGCTCCGTCATTAACTGTGCGACCGCATTTCCATCCCGGTCGTAGGCGTCGAACAACGCGCGCTCGAAGTTGGAGCTCACCTGAATGTCCATCGACGGGCTGATGGAAGGGTGCACCTTATCCTTGTGGTAGCCATGACCGGAAAGGCAGCGGTGTAAAATGTCGTTCTGATTGGTCGCGACGACAAGATCGGCGATGGGCAGGCCCATCTGCTTGGCGATATAGCCCGCGAAGATATCCCCGAAATTGCCGGTGGGTACGGTAAAGCTGACCTTGCGCTCCGGCGCCCCGAGGCTCACGGCGGAGGTGAAGTAATAGACGACCTGCGCCAGAACCCTGCCCCAGTTAATCGAGTTCACACCCGCGAGTTTCACGCCGTCGCGGAACTCGAAATCGTTGAACATGTCCTTGAGCCGCGCCTGACAATCGTCAAAGTCTCCGTCCACGGCCAGCGCATGGACATTGCTTTCCACCGGCGTGGTCATCTGGCGTCGCTGCACCTCCGACACGCGTCCGTGAGGATAGAGGATCACCACATCGACATTCTCGAGCCCGCGAAACGCCTCGATCGCCGCAGAGCCGGTGTCGCCCGAGGTTGCCCCCACGATCGTGACACGGCTGCCCTTACGCCCCAGCGCCAGTTGGAACATCTGCCCGATAAGCTGCATGGCGAAATCCTTGAACGCCAGCGTGGGCCCGTGGAACAGCTCCAGCAGGAAGTGATTTGGCGCCAGTTCCTTGAGCGGCGCGCGGCTGTCGTGGCCAAAAGCGGCGTAGGCCTTGGCTATCAGATCGCGGAACTCATCGTCGGTGAATGTATCTCCGATGAAAGGGCGCATGACGGTGTAGGCCACCTGCTCGTAGGACTGCCCCGCCATCGCGGCGATGTCAGCATGGCTCAGCTGCGGGATCGTCTCGGGCACATAGAGGCCACCATCACGGGCCAGCCCGGTCAGCATTGCTTCCTCGAACGTCAGGACGGGCGCGGTGCCACGGGTGGAGATATAGCGCATGGGTCAGTTCAATCGTTTGGGTGCGCGGCGGGCGCGCTGGACAAAGGCAAGGGTCATCGTGATCCAGATCGCCGCGAGCGCGAACCACGTGACTGCATATTGCAGGTGGTCGTTCGGAATCGCTGCGGTGTCAACCGGTAGCGGGGTGACCGGCGTATCGTTGAACGAGGTCTGTTTGGCAACAATGAGGGTCGGCTCAGTCCCCAGCGCTTGCGCCATGGCGGCAACATCGCGGGCAAACCAGATGTTCTCGCCCCTGTCTGGCTCGGGAGTAAATCCATCGGTTTCCTGCGGCCATTGCAGATTGCCCCGCACGGTCACAGACCCTTCATGCGCGGGGATATCCTGTCGATCAACCGGCGTGAACCCACGGTCCAGCAGCACACGACGCCCCCCCATATCGAGCGCAGAGATGATACGGTAACCGGCACCGATCTCCTTCTGGCTCACAAGAACCCGCAGGTAATCCGGCTCGATCACACCCCTTACTTCCACAGGCAGATAGCTATCGCCATCCGGATCCAGCACATCGGGCAAGGGGATCGGAGCCGCCGCGATCCGCGCATCGATTTCAGCGATCACCCCGAGCTTCCATTCAAGCCGCTGGACCTGCCAGAACCCGAGCCAGAGCAGGATCGCTGCTCCGCCGATACCGATGAAAATGAAAAACAGGCTGCGGCGCATGAGAGCTCCAATGAGCGGGGTGGGACGAAAAACGCGCGAGGCAGAGCCCCGCGCGTCGCTGTTTAACTTGTATCACTACAGGTGCAAGACCCGCCTAATTCCCCGGAATACCGAAAACGTAGACCGCAAAGAAGAGAAACAGCCAGACCACGTCCACGAAGTGCCAGTACCATGCCGCAGCCTCGAAGCCCACGTGACGTTCCGCTGTGAAATGCCCGGCCCTTGCGCGCATGTAGCAGACAAATAGAAAGATCGTACCGATGATCACGTGTGCGCCGTGAAAGCCCGTTGCCATGAAGAAATTGGAGAAGAATTTGTCCCCGCCGAACTCCCAACCTTGGTATAGCAGATAGTTATACTCATAGGCTTGCAGGCCCGTAAACAGCACCCCCAGCACAACAGCAATCAGCAGGCCGTTCTTGAGATCAGAGCGCACGTTGCCGTGAACCAGTGCGTGGTGCGCCCAAGTGACCGCGCAACCCGACAGCAGCAGCACGAGCGTATTGATCAGTGGCAGATGGAACGCATCGACCTGGTAGATCACCGGCGGCACGTAGGTCGAGCCTACATACTCGTTCATCGGATAGAGCGCGTGCTTGAAAAAGCTCCAGAACCACGCAGCGAAGAACATGACCTCGGACATGATGAATAGGATAAAGCCATAGCGCAGGCCGATCTGGACCACCGGAGTGTGATCGCCGACCTTGCTTTCCTCGACCACTTCCGACCACCAGGCAAACATGGTGTAAAGCGTACCCACGAGGCCAATCAGGAAGACGAAAGGTGTCACCGAATGCATCCACAGGACACCACCGGTCAGCATGACGAAACCGAAAATGGAGCTCAGAAGCGGCCAGATTGACGGAGCGAGGATATGATAGTCGTGATTTTTTGCATGGGCCATGGCGCGCGTCCCTTGTCCTTTATTAGTTAAGATCGGTCGTCGGGCCTGCGTCGAGTGAGGCATAGCCCTCGGGCAGGTCGATTTCGTAGAATGTATAGGAGAGCGTGATCGTATGTATATACTGACCATCGCGATCGCTCACGATTTCGGGGTCGACAAAGAAGCTGACTGGCATCTGAACACGCTCGCCGGGAGCCAATACCTGCTCTTCAAAACAGAAACAGTCGATTTTTTCGAAGAACGCACCTGCCTGATAGGGGAAAACGTTGTAGGAGGCCTGCCCCGCGATGGGGCGGTCTGTCGGGTTGTATGCCTCGTAGAAAGCCAGCCCGGTCTCTCCGATCCGGATTTCCATCTCGCGCTCGACGGGTTTGAATTCCCATGACATCTTGTTGTTGAGCGAGCCGTCGAAACGGATCCTGATCGTCTCGTCCAGTACTTCGTCGGACGCCACGCTGGCATAGCCGGTCGTGCCGCCAAACCCGGTGACCCGGCAAAACCAATCATAGAACGGGACGGAGGCCCAAGCCAGCCCGCCCATCACAACGACAAGTCCAACCGTCTGAGCAACCGTTTTTGCAGGTCCACTCATTGCCATCAGTTCGTGCCTCCGGTCGTGAGTTGCTCACCGACCCCCTGCGCCTGTGACGCGGGGATCTGGAACTCGGGAGACGTTATCTTGCTGAATGTCAGTACCATAATTAGCAGCACGAAGGAGCCGAGCATTAGCCCAACCCCGATGTTGAGCCCTTTGCGGCGTTCGTGAATTTCATGTTCGGCTCGAAGGGCCATTACCAGCCTCCCATTCCAAAAGGTTTCAGCGCCGCTTCCAGCAGGATCGCACCAAAATGTGCAAAAAGATACCAGAGCGACAGACGGAAGAACTTGCGCTCAACCGCGAAATTATCAGCTTCCGACATCACCTCATCGCGCTGCCAGATATCGTAGGCGCCTTTGAGGAACAGCGCGTTCAGCACAAGCGCTGTCGCCAGATAGACCCAGCCGCCGATCGCCGTAAACGCCGTACCGACAGCGAGGATTACCAGCAAGATGGTGTATCCAAGAATGTGATTACGCGTGGCGCGGCGGCCATGTGTCACGGTCAGCATCGGCACTTTAGCGTCATCATAGTCGTTGCGCATGAACAGCGCCAGAGCCCAGAAATGTGGCGGTGTCCACATGAAAATCAGCGCGAACATCAGCCAGGGCTCCAGAACCATAATATCGCCAGTGGCGATGATCCAGCCGATCACAGGGGGGAATGCCCCTGCCGCCCCACCGATTACGATGTTTTGCGGCGTCGAGCGCTTGAGCCACATCGAATATGGCACGACGTAGAAAAAGATCGTGAACGCAAGCATGAAACCTGCCAGCAGGTTGGCGGAAAGCGACAGCATCATCACCGACAGACCCGACAGGGCTACACCCAGATACATCGCCGATTGCGCGCTAATCTTCCCTGCAGGAATGGGCCGCTTGGCCGTGCGCTTCATTACAGCGTCTATATCGGCATCCCACCACATATTCAGCGCGCCGGAAGCACCAGCGCCGATTGCCAGAAACAAGATAGAAGCAAAGCCGATGACCGGATTGACCGCAATCGGCGCGGCCAGCATGCCTACGACAGCCGTGAACACCACAAGCTGCATCACGCGCGGCTTCATCAGCGCATAATAATCACCAAGCTGTGGTTCAGCGTCGAAAATCTGTGTGTCTGTGGCGTCAGTCATGGCGCGCATCCCCAAAGTCAGTCAAATTTCGTTCCAGTTGCAGCGCAGGACTGTGCGCTGCGGCTGGAAAGCTGGACGGAGGGCTCCCCGTCCGTGCAGTATCAATCGGCTGCGGCGACTGTAATCGGCTGAGGAATACCAGCGTATTCCTCCCGCGCCCGGTTCAGCCATTCAGCATAGGCTTCTTCCGAGACGACTTTGACCGTGATCGGCATGTAGGCGTGAGCCTGCCCGCACAGCTCGGAACACTGTCCGAAAAAGACACCCTCACGGTCCGCTTTGAACCACAGCTCCGCAAGACGCCCCGGTACCGCATCCTGCTTCACGCCGAAGGCGGGCATGGCCCAAGAATGGATCACATCAGAGCCGGTGACCTGAACGACCACGGTCTGGTTTACAGGCACGACCACAGCAGTATCGGTTGCCAGCAGCCATTCGTTCTCGGAGTATCCCGCCGCTTCGAGCTGCGCGATCACTTCTGGAGTCTTCCTGTTATCGCCACCCAGCGCCGGTGCACCGATCATGTAGCTGTCGAAGCCGAAATCGTCGTCGACGTACTCATAGGACCAATACCACTGATTCCCGACAGCCTTGATCGTGACATCGGCGACGGGAATTTCCTGCTGGCGGAACAGGATCGGCAGCGACCATGCGCCGATGCCCACAAGGATCAGGATTGGCACAATCGTCCACGCGATCTCTACGGGCGTATGGTGCGTGAAAGTTGCGGGCGTCGGGTTGCGCTTGGAGTTGTAGCGCACGGCGACCCAGAGGATCAGTCCGGTCACGAACAGCGTGATTCCGGTGATGATCACAAGGATCATACCGTCGAGCCATTGCAGGTCCGTGGCAAGCTCCGTTACTGCGGTCTGGAAGCCCATGCTGCCGTTCACCGGCGTCCCGATGATTTCGAGCCCCTGTGGATCGACGCTTTGCGCCAGTGCCGGTAAACTTGTGACGCCAGCCAACAGACCGGCAAGTGTGAGGTGCTTTGTCATCATTTTCGTCCTGATTTCCGTGACCCTAAATGGCTAAAACGCGCGGGTTGGCCGACCCGCCGTTGTAATCTTGCGCCTTACAATCATATTCTGATTACGAAAGAAAGTCCTATGCTCGCGTCAAATAGACGCGAACTATCTCTTCCCCTGAAGATCGGAGCACTCCTCATGTCAGACAGTCCATTCTTGCCCTTCGACGACCTTCTCGACCGCGAAACGGCCCTGCAGGTCCTTCGCGATGCGGTGGCGGGGGCAGACGATGGCGAGTTGTTCTTCGAGCGCCGCCGCTCGGAGGCGCTGATGTTTGACGATGGCCGCCTCAAGACGGCCAGCTATGATGCCGCAACCGGATTCGGTCTGCGCGCCGTGCGCGGCGAGGTTGCAGGATATGCCCATTCAACAAAGATATCCGAAGCTGCCCTGAGGCGCGCCGCCCAGACCGCGCGCCTCGCGGTAGGCGAGGGCGGCGGAACATGGGCCGATGCGCCCGAAGGCACCAACCGCAAGCTCTATACCGACGAGGATCCGATTGCGGGCGCGGCCTTCGCCGTGAAGGTCGAAACACTCCGCGAGATCGACGATTTCTGCCGCAGCATGGACGCCCGTGTGGTCCAGGTCAGCGCCTCCATCGCCGCCTCGATCCAGGAGGTCGAGATCCTGCGCCCAGAAGGTACCTCCGTACGCGATACTCGTCCCATGACACGCGTGAACGTCTCGGTCATTGTGGAGCACGAGGGGCGCCGCGAAAGTGGCACGGCAGGCGGCGGCGGGCGCATTTCGCTCGACGGGATGCTGACGCCCGCGGATTGGCAAAACAAGGCCCGCGAGGCCCTGCGGATCGCGTTGGTCAATCTCGAGGCGGTGCCCGCGCCTGCAGGCATGATGGATGTGGTGCTCGGCCCCGGCTGGCCCGGCATTCTGCTGCATGAAGCGATCGGGCACGGCCTAGAGG
>JAGXHD010000208.1 GCA_024636395.1 Sulfitobacter sp. | reverse complement strand
GAACCAGCTGTTGCCCGTATTGCGTACCGTCAAGGCGCGCGCGACCGGGCCGATCCTGATCCACGTGCTGACGAAAAAGGGCAAAGGCTACGGGCCTGCCGAAGCCGCCCGCGACAAAGGGCACGCCACAGCTAAATTCAATGTGGTCACCGGCGAGCAGAAAAAAGCGCCCAGCAACGCACCTAGCTACACAAACGTCTACTCCGATGCGCTGGTGCAACTCGCCGCACAGGACGACAAGATCTGCGCCATCACCGCCGCCATGCCCGACGGCACCGGCCTCAATCTGTTCATGGAGCGTTTTCCCTCCCGCTGTTTCGATGTCGGCATTGCCGAGCAGCACGGCGTCACTTTCTCCGCAGCCCTCGCCGCAGGCGGCATGAAACCGTTCTGCACGATGTACTCGACTTTCCTGCAGCGTGGCTATGACCAGGTCGTGCATGATGTGGCGATCCAGCGCCTTCCCGTCCGCTTCGCCATCGACCGCGCAGGACTCGTTGGCGCCGACGGGGCGACCCACGCGGGGTCTTTCGATGTCGCCTATCTCGCCAATCTGCCGGGATTTGTAGTAATGGCCGCCGCGGATGAAGCGGAGCTCAAGCATATGGTCGCCACCGCCGCCGCCCATGACGATGGTCCCATCGCCTTCCGCTTTCCGCGCGGCGAAGGGCGCGGCGTGGAGATGCCGGAGCGAGGCATCCCCCTCGAGATCGGCAAGGGCCGGATAATCCGGAAAGGCAGTCGCGTCGCAATCCTGTCTTTTGGAACCCGGCTCGAAGAGGTCGAAAAAGCCGCTGAAGCGCTCAGTGCCAAAGGCATCACACCTACCATCGCGGACGCCCGCTTTGCCAAACCGCTCGACCGCGACATGATCCTGTCACTCGCACATGATCACGATGCGCTTATTACAGTCGAGGAGGGTGCCATCGGTGGCTTCGGCAGCCATGTCGCACAGCTCCTGGCCGAAGAAGGAGTGTTCGATAACGGGCTCAAGTACCGCTCCATGGTGCTGCCCGACATCTTCATCGATCAGGCGAGTCCGGAAGGCATGTACACTGTAGCCGCGATGAATGCCGAGCACATCGAAGCGAAGGTGCTCGATACGCTCGGGATTGCGAAGATCGTCGCGCAGCGGGCCTAGCCTTTGCGCACCTCGATCAGCTGGTCGAGCTTTGCTTCCATCGCTGAAAGCCTGCTCTGGACGTCTCCACGGTAGGCATCCGTGCTCGCAACCGACTCCTCCTGATGCGCATCCTGCATCGAGTTCACGATCAGACCGACAAGAAGGTTTACCACCGCGAAGGTCGTCATCATGATGAACGGCACGAAGAACATCCACGCCAGCGGATAGACCTCCATCACCGGTCGCACGATCCCCATCGACCAGCTCTCCAACGTCATGATCTGGAACAGCGAATAGGCCGACCGCCCCAGCGTGCCGAACCACAGATCGAAATCGGCGAGCTGTGCGGGCGTGCACGCCGCACAGCCTGTGCCGAAAAGTTTGGTCGCCATCACGGCCCCGATGTAGAAAATCAAAGACATCAGCAGAAACACCGAGGCCATACCCGGCAGGGCCGTAACAAAACCCTCGACCACCCGGCGAAGGTTGGGCGCGACCGAGATGATGCGCAACACCCGCAAGATCCGCAGCGCGCGCAGGGCTGAGAAGCCTTCGGCTGCGGGCACCAGCGAAATCCCCACGATCACGAAATCAAAAATATTCCAGCCCGAGCGGAAAAATTGCAGCCTGTAGGCGATCAGCTTCGCTGCCAGCTCCACCACAAAGATCATCAGGCAGATCCGGTCGAGCAAAAGGATCAACCCGCCTGCCTGCGCCATGATGGGCTCGGATGTCTCCAGTCCGAGGATCACGGCATTGAACAGGATTACTCCAAGGATCGAATTGCGAACAAGATTCGATTCCAGCACGGTTGTCAGTTTCTGGATGGGGGTCATGCGGGCTCCGGTGTGCGCGGGTTTCGGTCTATATGGCGTCTTGGTCCGTCAGCGACAAGGTCCGCCTCAACCCTCGCTCTCGAGCATGGCGGAAAGGCCGCGGCGGTAGTCGGGGAAGCGCGGTTCCCAGCCGAGCTGCTGCTTGATCAGATCATTGCGAACCCGCTTGCTCTCCGCATAAAAGCTGCGCGCCATCGGTGTCATCTCCGCGTCCTCGAACGCAACGGCGGGAGGCACCGGCACGCCCAGCAGCTGCGCCGCATAGGCGATCACATCCTCCGGGGGAGCAGGATCATCGTCACACATGTTGTAGATCGCTCCGGCAGAGGGGGCATTCAGCGACAGATCAAGCGCGGTTGCGATATCCTCGACGTGGATGCGGCTGAAAACCTGCCCCGGCTTGATGATCCGCCGCGCAGTGCCCTCGCGCACCTTTGCGAACGGTCCCCGCCCGGGACCGTAAATCCCCGCGAGCCGGAAAATATGCAACGGCAGCCCGAGGATGCCCTGCCACGCGGCTTCGGCCTCCATACGCGCCTTGCCCCGCGCGGTCGACGGGGAGAGAGGGGTCCGCTCATCGACCCAACCGCCTTCATGATCACCGTAGACACCCGTTGTCGATAAATAGCCGACCCAGCGCATCGCAGAAGCGGCTTCCGCCACGACATCGCGCAGCTGCTCCAGCACCGGATCACCTTGAGGTCCGGGGGCCGCAGATATCAGTATATTGGGAAATTCGGTAATCAGGGGCGCAAGATCACTACCCGGCCACAACAGTGGCTCGACACCTGTCGCGGCAATCTCGCGCATTTTGTCGGCACTTCGGGTAGTACCAACAATGTGCCAACCTTCGGGGACCAGCCTCGCCGCGATGGCCCGCGCGCTATAGCCGTGGCCGATCGAGAGCAGTCGCTTGTCCATTTGCGGACCTATCCATTGCGGAGCCTTGAAACTCAAGCTTCCAAACAGAAAACGGCCTCCCCAAACTGGGAAGGCCGCTCAAATAATAAATCTCTAAAGATCACTCAGTCGGCGTGGTTGTCGCTGGCGCTTCATCATCGTTGTTGTTCGAAACCAGCGCAGCAACCGCTGCCGCTGCTACAACACCACCGATGAGAAGGGGAACGCTGAGGCCGTTTCCTGTTGATTCAATGATCGGGTCATTGTTGATCACTACGGGATCAGCAGCCGTATTCAAAGAACCGGCGAAAGAAGAAGTTGCTGTTGCAACGATGAGGGCTGCGACTGAAAGAGTCTTGAACATTTAATTTTTCCTGTATGATAGTGGTCGGGATTACACCCGGTTTCTATTGCTGAGATAACGTAACTCTAGTTTTTTCACAACGGGATTAAAACAGAGGCTGCGAAATTATCGGCACACTTTTGCTGAACGTTGCAGATTTGCCTAATCCCTAAGCAGTATCAGCTCGAAATAGCCCGTTGTTGGTCCCACCCACTGCCGCGATCTTCGCACGACATCGTTGGAAGGCTGCACCCAATAGTCGTTACGTATCGTCGCATCGCCACTTGGACCACCGATACAGTTTTCCTGCATATGTGTCGTGGCAAAGAGTTGTTCTGCAACAATAATGTTTTCCTGTCCAAGGCTCCGCACCGTACAACGAAACACGTATTCTGTACTCGTAGCATCGCCGTCAGAGATGGTGTAAACGCGCTGGCCACTCCGATCAGCACGCAACCTGAGAGCGAGAATTGTCATGTTCGCATCTGCAGCAATTATGTCACCGCCGACGCCACGTGTGCCCACAACAACCCCGTTTCTCAGAAAAACCTGCGCCAAAACCGAGGAATTCCACACCTCCACCCTACCCGTAGACGAATCACGCCGCGACACTGCACGTCGCAAAAAGTCACTCCCGCCCGCGGCTTCGGGATTGATCTGCAACACAGGCTCCGTGATTTTGGCCAGCAGGGCACGTGTGGCAACAACCGTCTGTGGCGGAGGTGCACGCCGTGCTGCGATCAAGCCTTGTCCTGCAGTCACAATCTGGGCTGGCAGGCTTTCAGTCGCCTTACTATCCGAAGAAATGCTGCAGCCGACGAGAAGCGCACAGAGCACAACCGCTGCGAAAAGTCGTGAAACCACGTTGATCATTCCCAAACTCCGGACCAGTTTCCAACAAGCTCTTCACGATGGCCGCTTCGAACTTGTTCATACAGGCGTCCGGGCACAGAAAGACGCGCCCCCCCGTCCCGCTGAATGGGGCGTATCGTTCTTGATCCTGATTGAGGGGTCGGTTTGCCCAGAAACCAGTTCAGCGGAATCGTCATGCTGATCCCTTTGTCAAAGGAGCCCTCGCCAAAGTCTTCCGAAGATACATCAGTCAGAGTGAAAAATCCGCCGACCCGCCAGCCATTGTCGAATTCCCGTTCAAGCGAAACGGTAGCGCCCACGTCCCCCGCAAGATACCGCCCGACATCCAGCTGGCCAGTAAACCCATTGTTGAACTCGTAATAGGCGGACGCATGGCCTGTGGCGATAGTATAGTCTTGGAACCCCAGATAGGTATCGAACGACCGTTGCTTTACATAGTTCGCCTCGACACCCAGCGCGAGCCTGCTGGCCACGGGCTTCCAGAGCATCTCCGCTGAAACGCCGCCGAACATTCGCTCAAGATATCCAGCCGATACCCGAGTATAGATATCCGGCGCGGCCTTCCATTGCCTGCTGGCGTAGAGCTCCCGAATTGAGGTGTCACTGTTATCTGCGTAAAGTCTCGCATTCGTCCGGACAGCGGGCAATGCGGACGTACTGGGTCGCGCATTATCTGCAATATTTCCGGTCAGACGATGCTGTAACCGACCTGCAACCTTCCATCCAGGCGCGGGTGCGTATGCAAGGCTCAGTTGGACCCCGGCATCAATGCGGATCGGCTCGTTCGGATCGAACAAGCTTTGGCTCAGGTAGGGACCGATCGACCAGTTGAGGGAGGGGAACACCTCTTCGTTCCGCGCGCTCCCCCTCAAAACGGGTGAGGCGCTGTCAAAGCCCGTCACTGCTAAAGACGCATCGACCACGTCAGGCGAAAACTCCAGCGCTTCAAGATCGGAGCGGCGCATCACAATTGCGGATTGCGCCAGATTATTGACCACAGGTACGATGCGGAACGTTTCGACGGAATCCGGCAAGAGCCGTGCCATGATACGCGCGACACGCCCCACCGCAATCGACGTCGAGCCGTAACGCTCGTTCGAAAACCGTACTTCGGTCGTCGATGCGGTCGTCCGCGTCTCGATCAGTGTCAAACCCTCCGCTGCAAGCAGCGGCATGATCGCGTCTCGCACCAGAACGGATGCTTCTGCTTCGGACTTTACCCAATCGGTGCTGTAGGATTGGGGGTCCTCGCGACGGCTGGGCCGGATAAAATAGGGCTGTGGCGCAGGAATCCGCAAAGGAGCTGCGGGACGGTTCGGATTAAGCTGGACCTGAACATTCAGGCCAATCTCGGAGCCATAGAGATAGTAGCCGCCGAGGCGCACTCCGTCCGATACTTGATACTCCGCGCCGAAATTGAATCGAGATTTTCGATCAAAGCTCCCGTTGGCCGTCTCAAGCGTATAGGCGTCGGAACTATACTCCGCCTTCAGCCCCCATTTATCGTTAATCTGCCATTCCACGCCGGCGAACGGCGCCGCATTGCCGCGAAACCATTGGTCAATGGACAGCTCACCGCCTGAATCGCCAGCCACGAAGGCCGGCCGGTCCTCACCGAAGGGTGTGCCGATACTCCCAGAGCTTCCCAATCGCCCCCAACCCAGACCAACTGTCGTGGTCACTGTTCCCGGTATTCGGGCATTCGAAAACGCCTTGGTCGCAGCGATGAATTCACCCGCATATATGCCCGTACCAGCAAAATCCTGAAGCCCGAGCGTCAGCGCGGGCAGATAACGGCTTTCACGGTTCAGAAGGAAGCGAACGTCAAAACTGCGATCTCTGTAGGTATCGAACGCACTAAAGTTGGCATCCTTGATACCGGAGTACCGAAAACTGGCCTGAATGCGCGGCGTCGCCTGAAAGGTGAGCGTGGTGCGTGTCGTGCCGCCGAAGTTCGACACCCCCACAGCCACCTGACCGTCCGGCATCATCTGCGCAGATGGCATGTCGATCAGTCCGGTAGTGCCATAAAAGTTGAGCGAGGGGCGTTGAGGAGTCTGGAATATGCCTTCCGCTTCCTGCGCCACAGGATAGGACGGCAGCAATGCAACGCTGCCAAAAACTGCGGCCCCTGCCGCGGCATTTCCAAACTTACGGATCATATTCTGCTCTCTGCCCCTGAGGTCTTTTCCAGACATTGCACCAGCGACACTTCAAGCGCAAGAAATCCGGATCATTTAGCCCAGGGCGTGATAAATCTGCGGCGAGGGTCGTGGCCCCGTCAGGCCGGATCTCAGGAGGCATCGGCTTTGCGGATATCGGGGAGGAACCCTTCGACCCATTTGCGCAGAACATCCCGCGCCATCTCCTCGTCGCTGGCAACGAAGGCCTCGCGCAGCCTGCGCATCGCGGCAGCGATCTCGATCTGCGAAAGCCCGTCCTCATGCGTTTTGAAGATCTTGGGATAAATCGTCCCGAGCAGCTCTCCCGACAGGGTAAGCTCTTCGGACATCTTCTCTCCCGGGCGCAACCCGGTGATCTGGATTTCAATATCGCCGTTGGGGTTGTCCGCATCGCGCACCTCGTATCCCGCGCTCTCAATCACTTGCCGCGCCAGTGTCAGGATCGACACCGGCTGCCCCATGTCGAGTACGAAAAGCTCCGTACCACGGCTGATCGCGCAGGCCTGAAGCACAAGCTGCACAGCCTCCTGCACAGTCATGAAATAGCGCTCTACCCGTCTGTCGGTCACGGTGAGCGGGCCGCCGCGCGCCAGCTGTTCCTGAAACAGCGGCACGACGGAGCCTGACGAGCCCAGAACATTGCCGAAACGAACCATCGAGAACAGCGTACCGCCGCCGCCCGCTACCTGCCGCCTTGCCAGATCCTGGATCACCAGCTCGGCCAGACGCTTTGACGCCCCCATCACATTCGTAGGACGCACTGCCTTGTCCGACGAAATCAGCATGAACCGCTCAACCCCGAGGCTGGCCGATTGCTCGGCGAGCGTCTGTGTGCCGAAAACATTGTTAACCAGCCCTGTCAGCGGATTGGCTTCAACCAGAGGCACATGTTTGTAGGCGGCCGCATGCAGGACCACCTGCACGCCATGCTTCATCATGAGTTTACGGACCTGCCGACTGTCGGTTACGGTCCCCAGCACAGGCACCAGCTCGATCTCCAGATCCTCATGCTCGATCATGCTGCGCAGTTCCATGTCGATATTGTACAAGACAAGCTCGCTCAGCTCGAACAGGATCAGCTTGGCCGGGCGGCAATCGAGCACCTGACGGCACAGCTCCGATCCGATCGACCCGCCTGCCCCGGAGATCAGAACGACCTTGTTCTCGTAGCAGTTGCCTGCCTCACCCAGCGTATGCTTGACCTCGGCGCGCCCCAGAAAGCTGCGCGCGGAGACCGGCGTCAGCTTGTTGACCAGCGCCTCTTCTCCGATCAGCTGCGAGAACGAGGGCAATGTCTGGACTTCCAGCCCCATCTTCTCGAGACGCCGCGCGATCTGCGCCTGCTTGGGTCGGCTCAGCGAAGGCACGGCCAGCAGAACGCGGTCGATCTGGTTGTCGATCACCACCTGCGCGATGTTGAGCGCGGGAAACACCGGCAACCGCTGGACCCGCAAACCCTGCAAACCTTTGTTATCGTCCACGAAGGCCACCGGCTGGATCTTCTCGTGTCCGCGCAGCGCCGAGACAAGCTGTGATCCCGTCGTTCCCGCGCCATAGATCAAAACCCGCGTGCGCTTGACCGAATAGCGGTAGATCATCAGCACGATCTGCAACAACACCGCACGGCTGCCCACCGCAAAGCAGAAGAAAGCCGCGCCAAAGACCATGTGCAGCCCCAGCGGCAGGCCGAGCCCCGCAATATCCGAAAAGCTGATAGAAAAGATCGTCAGCAAAAGTGCGTGCACGGCCGTCAGCCCGACGGAGACCGCTTCATAGGAACTGACCTGAATATCATTGATCCCGATCCAGATCGAAATCCCCACCGCCACTGCCATCATGTAGGGGAGCAGCAGCAGATAGCTTCGCATGTTGTTGATCACGCCGCCCTCGAGGCCCAACGCCGCAAAGGCAAACAGCAGCGCAAGCGGCACGAGGATCGTATCCAGCAGCAGCATAATCCGCCGCTTCTGCACCTTGCTCAGGGATTTGATCCAGCTCAGCATATCCGCCCAACACTCTCTACCACGCACCAGGCCGTTCAAATACAACCATAAATTGTTCCGCAGGCTGGTCCAAACACCACGCCGTCAAGGAGCACAATACATCTTGTTAACCTAAATGCACAAACCTGCATAACACTTGGTTAAAAATTCAGGGCCAGCCCGGCCCGCTCGGCGATCATCCGCTCCGGTTGCGCCTGAACAGGTTGCCGATGGTCTGAAATACCAGATCGAAATCGTAGCACATGCTCTGGTGGCGCTGGTAGATCAAGTCGAGCCTCGCCTTGCGCGGAATGCAGATGCGGCAATAGATGTCATCGGTCTGTCGCGCCGTGTCACATCGCGCCAGCAGCCTATCCTCATGCTTGTGAAACCGGATCGTGGCCAGCCCGGTCACACCGGGGCGTGACTTCAGCACCTCGCCGTAAATTTCGGGGAACCGCTCCACATATTCGCGCAGCGGCGGGCGCGGCCCCACAAACGAAAGATCCCCCCGCAGGATGTTCCAGAGCTGTGGAAACTCGTCCATCCGCTTGGCTCTCAGGCGCGCCCCCAGCGGCGTCACCCGCGAAGCCTTGTGCGCACCCGAGACGCCCTGATCCTGCTCCACCACCGTCATCGTCCGGAATTTCATCAGCCCAAATGGCTTATCAGGCGCCTTCATTCGCTCAGCAACGTAGAACAGCGGCCGCCCCTGCTTGAGGTAGATATAGATGACTAACAGCAAGATCACTGGCCCCAGGATCACTACCAGCAGGCTGGCGAAAAATAGATCGAATATGCGTTTGCGCCATGTCATTGCCGCTCTCTTCCTTCTCTCCATTGGGCGACCATGCCCGCGGATGTGCACTCGTCAGGCGCAAATTTATAGAGCCGCTCCAGAAGTGCTGTCCCAAGGGCCACTTCTTCGATCACCGGACCTTGCGGCGCTCGCGGCGCCCACGCCAGTCCAGCGCTGTCCAGCAAATCACCCATCTCCACAAGGCCGGGCGCCGCGATATTGAGGATCTGCGGCACTTCGGGCGCAAGGCAAAGGGTGTAGATCACCCGCGCCAGCGTTTTCGGCCCGATGTAGCTTCGCCTCGGCGTGCGTCCGTCAGGAAGCCGATCGAGTGTCATGCCCGCGCGCCAGCCTCCCAAAATCGCGTCCGCACCCGCCACATTTCCGATCCGCAGCACACAGATACGGCCTTCTCCATGCGCCAGTGCCGCCTGCTCCATCGCCCGCTTGGCCGCTCCATATGAACTGACCGGCGAGACCGGATCCGTCTCGAGGTGTGGCCCATCTGCCGCACCATAGACCGCCGCCGAGGACGCCAAAAATACCCTCACACCCTCAGGGGCTGCCGCAATCGCTGCGCAGGCCAGATCGGTGTTGAGGTGCATGGCATCACCGGTTGCCGCCGCGTGCGCAGGCGTCACGCCCGACAGGCAAACAACAGCCTGCACACACGATGCCGCCTCTTTCAGCGCATCCGCGTCCGACAGCGGATCAAACCTCAGCATGCCTGGAAGGTCTTTCCTGCTTTGCTTTTGCAGCGCTCCGGGCCGGGGCCAATGCCCGCACAGCATCCCGCCAAGCCGCCCGCCGGCCCCCAGCAACAGCACCTGACATTCTTTGGGGTTGGATTCCGAAACGATTGACCTCATAGAGCGATGCAGTATCTTGCCGATAAGCAATTTCCAATACAAACCCGCGAACGAAAAGACGGGGATAAAACGTGGAACAACAAAAATGAGCGGTAATCTGATGGGCAAGCTGACAAAGTACATCCTGTGGATCGCCATCGCTGTGTCGTTGACCGCTTGCGGGAGCCTACCGCGCGGCGCCGCAATCCAATCCGAAGTGACCAAGGGCGCCAACAAGCCCGAGGCCGATTTCGCGGTCTATCCCGTCTCCAAAGCATTTCTGCCCAGCGTCGCACAATGGCCCACGACGGGGGAGCGCACCTACGGCTGGATCAACCACAGCAACGGCTCGAACGCACAGATCATCCGCCCCGGAGACACGGTTAATATCACCATCTGGGACAGCGCCGAGAATTCCCTCCTGATGGGCCCAGGCGAGCGCAGCGTCGTGCTGCAAAACATGCGCGTCTCCGAGGCCGGGTCGGTCTTTGTGCCCTATGTGGGCAAAGTCCAGATCGCCGAGCGCACCCCCGACAACGCCCGCCAGACCCTGCAACGACAGCTTGAATCGGTGGCCCCAGGCGCACAGGTTCAGATCGCAATGGTCGAAGGCCGCACAAATTCCGTCGATCTCATCGGCGGCGTGCGAAGCCCGGGCAATATCAGGATGCCGGATCAGGATTTCTCGGTGCTTGCGGCCATATCTGCCGCCGGTGGTGTGAACGAAGGGCTGTCGAACCCTCGAGTCAAACTGGTACGCGGCCATACGACCTACCGCACGTCGATGAGCAGACTTCTCGACGATCCCACACTCGACACCCGCCTTGTGGGCGGTGATCAGGTCATCGTCGAGCGCGACAGCCGCTATTTCCTGTCGCTGGGTGCGGCGGGGAACGAGAGCCAGTTCCAGTTCAACCGCGATGAGGTGTCAGCGCTTGATGCCATATCGCTGATCGGCGGCGTAAATGATACGACCGCCAACCCGCGAGGCGTCCTGATCCTGCGCGAATATCCCGCCTCCGCCCTCTCGGCAGGCCAGCGCGGCCCGCGCCAGCAGCGTGTGGTATTCACCATCGACCTGACAACATCGGACGGGTTGTTCTCGGCGCGCAATTTCCAGATCCACTCCGGTGATCTCGTGCTCGCCACCGAAAGCCCCGTTTCTTCCGCGCGGCTCATCGTCAGCCTGATCGGCTCCGCCTTCGGCCTGATCAACATCGCCTCCAACTAACAGCGCGGCCCGCCGCGTCAGCCGGGCATCGCAATCTGCTTGTCGAGCGGGAGCAGGGCATTCATCTGGGCGATGTGCTCCGGCAGGCATTTTGTGAGAAAATCATATTCCGCAATCACATGCTTGCGCGCCGCAGGGCCCAGATGAGCGAAATCCTGCGGCCGCTCCAGCACTTCGATCACCTGCCGCGCCAGTGCGCCCGGATCGTGGAAATCCACCAGCAGCCCAGTCTTTTCATGCGTCATCGCTTCGCGCACCGGGGCTACATCCGACGCTACGATCGTCGCTTCCATCGACATCGTCTCAAGTAGCGACCACGACAGCACGAAAGGCATTGTCATATAGATGTGACAGCGGCTGATCTGGATGATCTGCTGGTATTGCTCATAAGGGACCTGCCCCAGAAAATGTAGGCGGCTCCAGTCCAGACGGTCCCCGACCTCGGCCTCCATCTCGCCGCGCAACCCACCCGGCTTCTTGTTCTTGGAGCCATACGACACATCGTTGCCGCCGATCACCAGCACCCGTGCGTTCGGACGCGCCGCCATGATATCGGGCAGCGCCCGCATGAACTGGTGGTACCCGCGCATCCGCTCAAGGTTGCGCGCCATGTAAGTCACGATCTCGTCGCCGCGCTTCAAGGGCTGCTCGACGCGCCCCAGCATGAGCGTCGCCGTCGGATCAGGCCGCAGTTTGTCGGTACGGATCCCGTCGTGGCAGACATAGATCTTCTCGTGGAATTCGGGAGGAAAACAATCGCGTTGCCATTTCGTCGGGCTCAGCCCGCGGTCCACCGTCATAATATTCGCGTTGGGCACCGCATTGCGCGCCTGCAGCAAAAACGGGGTATGCGGCGTCACCGGCTCCTCGGGGTCGAAATTGATCGGCCCACCGTGCAGCCGGTAGTAATATTCGAAAAACCCCACGATAGGCACATCGGGCCATAGCTGCTTGAAAAACGTAAGCTCCCCCCAGCCCACATGCCCCACGATGATGTCAGGCACGAAGCCGTCGTCCTTCTCCTTCTGCTTGGCCGCCAGTACGGCGCCAAATCCGGCCCCTGTCGCCTCTTCCCAAACCTTGCTGAGGCCGTAGGCGTCCTTCGCGGGAACGGTATGCGGCTTGTAGATCAGCGGCTCGACCCCCTCGATCACGGGGGGGTTCTTGCGCTGGGTCAAAAAGACGATCCGGTGCGCCTTTTGCGCCGCAAGCCATTTCACAATCTCGCGATACTGGCCCGGCATGTTCTGATGTACGAAAAGGATATTCATCGGGTCGATCGCCTTTAGCTGTGGTCAGTCCGCGCCCAGATAACCCTGCACACAGACGTTTGGCAACCACCCCTTCCCTTACGCAGCATAATCTGAATTTTCTGTGTCCAGAATAGCTTTAAGCTCCGCCAGATGCCGCAGATCCTGCTCGGGATAGCTCTCGATCTCACGCGCAGTTTTCTCGGCAATCTCATCGCTGATCCGCCGCAGCGGCAGGCCGGTTTGCAGCGCCCGGATATAGGTCTCCGCCGCGCGCTCGAAATAATAGAGCCGGTTGAACGTCTCCGCCACAGTATCTCCGATCACCAGCACGCCGTGGCTGCCCATGACCATGACCTTCTGCTTGGGATCGGTCAGCAGCTTGGCACAACGCGCACCTTCGTCTTCGAACGCAAGGCCGCCGTAATCCTCGTCAATCACCACACGGTCGAAAAAGGTACAACAGTTCTGGTCGATCGGTGGCAGGCGACTGTCCTGCAAACAGGCCAGTACCGTGGCAAAGATCGAATGGACGTGCATCACACAGCGCGCGTGCGGCACGGCGGCGTGAACGCCGCCATGCAGACCCCAAGCGGTAGGGTCAGGCGCGTTCGGGCCTGCGTAGGTCTCCGGATCATCGGCGTCGATGAGCAGCAGGTCGCTTGCCTTGATCCGGGCAAAATGTGCCTGATTAGGGTTCATCAAGAATTGCGATCCACTGTCGTTTACGGCCAATGAAAAGTGGTTCGCCACGCCTTCGTGCATGTCGAGCCGCGCGGTCCAGCGAAACGCTGCCGCGAGATCGACGCGCTCCTGCCAGTGGTCCATATTCGGTTTCATCTGCGTCACACTCATCGCGTCATCCTTTCATTTTGCTTCAATCGATTGCCCTGCTCGGAACCCAAGCATAACCGTTTTCGCACAAGATATAAGCCTCGCGCAGGCCGTGCGGCTTGTCCACAGGCCACTGCAAAATCGTCCCGCCTGCCGCTTCGGCACGGGCGCAAGCCTCCTCCGGGTCCGTATCATAGAGCCTTATCTCGATCCCAGCGCCGCGTGGCGGCATCTCTGGCAGCAGTCCTAGCAGCGGATTGGCGTGATAGGTGGCATCGCTGTGCAGCTGAAAAACCTGATCCCCGTAGACCATAATCGCGAAATCTGCCGTCGGCTGGTGCGCGCGCATCCAGAACACATGCTCCAGAAAAGCCACCTGCGCGCCCACGTCGTGCACCAGAAGATTGAGCCCCAGACCCCGCAGGCTCGCCCCAAATTCCGCCGGACCTACCGTCTCATAGTTCACAGCCCGCCTCCCGCTTGTACCTTATCCGACCCTGTGAAATTATGCGACATGACACAAGCTCCATTCCCCTCATGGCCCGACACAGCCGCCGATCTCGTCAACGTCGCCGCAGGCCGTGCGCCCGCCGACATGATCATCACAGGCGGCATCTGGGTGAACGTCCACACCCGCGAAACACTGCCCGATCACGATATCGCCATCGTGCAAGGCCGCATCGCCTTTGTCGGACCCAGCGCCGCCCATTGCCGGGGCGAGAATACGCAGATCATCGAGGCGCAGGGCCGCTATCTTATCCCAGGCCTCTGCGACGGGCATATGCACATCGAGAGCGGCATGCTCACCCCCGCAGAGTTCGCCCGCGCGGTGATACCGCATGGCACCACGAGCATGTTCACCGATCCTCACGAGATCGCCAATGTGCTCGGACTTGAGGGCGTGCGCATGATGCACGACGAAGCTCTCTTGCAGCCGGTCAATATCTTCACCCAGATGCCGTCCTGCGCGCCCAGCGCGCCCGGAATGGAGACGACAGGCTTCGCCATCACCGCGCAGGATGTGGCAGAGGCGCTGGCCTGGCCCGGAATCGTAGGCCTTGGTGAAATGATGAATTTCCCCGGTGTGATCAACGCCGATCCCCAGATGCTCGCCGAAATTGCCGCGACACAGAAGGCCGGCAAAACCGTGGGCGGCCACTATGCCTCGCCCGATCTCGGCCCAGCCTTCGCGGCGTATGTGGCGGGTGGTCCGGCGGATGATCACGAAGGCACCTGCGAGGCCGATGCCATCGCACGGATGCGGCAGGGGATGCGCGCCATGATCCGTCTCGGCTCCGCCTGGTACGATGTCGAGAGCCAGATCACCGCAATCACCGAGCGCGGTCTCGATTCGCGCAACATGATCCTGTGCACCGACGATTGCCATTCAGGCACGCTGGTCAACGAGGGTCACATGAACCGCGTGGTACGTCACGCCATCGCCTGTGGCTGCGATCCGCTGGTGGCGCTGCAAATGGCAACGATCAATACCGCGACCCATTTTGGCCTCGAGCGGGAGATAGGCTCTCTTACCCCCGGCCGCCGCGCCGACGTCATCCTCACCTCCGACTTGCGCGACCTGCCCATCGAGACCGTTATCGCACGCGGCCGGATTGTGGCGCAAAACGGCGAGTGTCTCGTGGAGTGCCCCCATTATGCTTGGCCCAGACAAGCCCGCGAGACCGTCAACATGGCCCGTGACCTGCGCGCGGAGGACTTCACCATCACCGCGCCCGCAGGCGCCAACGCTGTGACGGCCAACGTCATCGGCGTGGTCGAAAATCAGGCTCCGACAAAGGCGCTGCAGTTCGAATTGCCCGTGACCGAAGGCCGCGTTACCGCTCACGGTGACGTGGCACAGATCGCCCTCGTCGAGCGGCACCGCGCCACCGGTGGCGTGGTCAATGCGCTTGTGTCGGGCTTCGGCTACACCGGAAAAATGGCGATGGCCTCTACTGTCGCGCATGACAGCCACCACATGATCGTCGTCGGCACCGATGCAGAGCAGATGGCGCTAGCCGCCAATCATCTGCGCACCCTTGGCGGCGGTATAACCATTTTCAAGGACAGCGCGGAGCTTGCCACCATCGATCTGCCCATCGCAGGCCTCATGTCGGACAGCCCGGCCCGCGAGGTCGCCGCAAAAACCGACGCGATGATGCAGGCCATGCGGGATTGTGGATGCACGCTCAACAACGCCTATATGCAGCACAGCCTGCTAGCGCTTGTGGTGATCCCGGAGCTTCGGATTTCCGATCTGGGCCTCGTCGACGTGCGCAGCTTCGAATTTGTGGATGTCATTGTCTCGTGAAAACCTTCGCCAACAACCTTGCAGCGCTCATGCCAGAAGGCATCACCCTGCCGCCGGAGCTGACCCAGACGTTTGACTGGCTGGAGGATCAGGGCGGCCTTGTGGTCCGCCGCGCGGGCGCGCCTGAGGATCACACGCTGATGATCTACCCGCCAGAGCTGCACAATCATCCCGCCACCAGCCATTTCGGCTTCGTCGGCACGACCCTGCTCTATACCAGCAACTGGACGACCCCCGATCCCTCCGTGGATGCCCGCATCGCCGAGATCGGCGAGACGTCGGGTGACGGTGGACGCCGTGCCATCTGGCTTGATGATGCAGGCAAGCAGCATTTCGTCCACATCGGCCACGATACCCTCGGCGTAATCACCGACGATCCCGCGGTACTGCTCCAGTTTCTCGCAATGGGCTACCCAGAGCCGGGCTATCTGCCACAAACCGATCGGCTTCCTCTCGCCTGTTATCTT
>JAGXHD010000207.1 GCA_024636395.1 Sulfitobacter sp. | reverse complement strand
GGCATGCCGCTGTGGAATGCCCTGATGGAAGCGGGCGAGGATTTGGACGTGCGCGCGGGTTGTCCCAACGGGATCGAGCGGGTCGAGGGTGGTTTGCTGAGCTATGGCAACGACATGACTGACGACAATACGCCTCATGAATGCGGTCTGGGCCGGTTTTGCGATACCCAGACGGCGATCGGTTGTATCGGGCGGGATGCCTTGCTACGCGTGGCAAAGGCAGGTCCGGTCCAGCAGGTGCGCGCGATTGCGATCGACGGGCCAAAGGTGCCCGGCTGTAACCAGGTCTGGCCGGTCATGGCGGGAGAAAAGCAAGTGGGTCAGGTAACATCTGCTGCCTGGTCGCCTGATTTTAAGACCAATGTGGCCTTCGGCATGGTGCGTATGACGCATTGGGACGGGGGTACGGCGGTGCGCGTGCAAACGCCTGAAGGGCCGCGCGATGCGGAAGTGCATGAGGCGTTTTGGACCTGAATGGGTTGAAGCGATGGGACCGGGGCCAGCCCCGGACCCCGGCGTCTCAGGCCAAGTGAAGAAATCTAGGAAGTGTGGGGAAAGTCCCCCGAGAGGAGAGCTATATGTTTGATGCGATGATTGTGACCAAGGACGACGAGGGCAACACCTCCGCTGCGATTACACAGATTTCCGAGGATCAGCTGCCCGCTGGCGAAGTGCTTGTGGCGGTCGAATATACCACGGTCAACTACAAGGATGGTCTGTGCATGAGCCCTGGGGGAGGCGGCCTTGTCCGCAATTATCCGCATGTGCCTGGAATCGATTTTGCCGGCAGGGTCGAAGACTCGTCGGATCCGCGGTATAAGGCGGGCGATAGGGTCGTGCTGACAGGCTGGCGCGTAGGCGAAGCCCATTGGGGTGGCTATGCGCAAAAGGCGCGGGTGAAGGCCGACTGGCTGGTGCCGCTGCCGGAGGGTCTCGATACGCGGCAGGCGATGGCTGTGGGGACGGCAGGCTTCACGTCGATGCTGTCGGTGATGGCGCTGGAGGATCACGGGATCAAATCCGGGCCGGTTCTGGTGACCGGCGCTGCCGGCGGTGTGGGATCGGTCGCGGTGGCCATCCTCGCGGCGTTGGGCCATGAAGTGGCCGGTGTCACGGGACGGCCCGAGACTGCGGACTACCTCAAATCGCTCGGCGCGACCCAGATTGTTGCACGTGAGGAGATCAACGAGACCGTAAAGCGGCCGTTGGAAGGAGAGACATGGGGTGGCTGCATCGATGCTGTCGGCGGCGCGATGCTGGCGCGTGTGTTGGGGCAGATGCTGTATGGTGCCTCGGTCGCGGCAGTCGGGCTTGCGGGTTGCGCTGGTCTGCCAGCGACCGTTATTCCTTTTCTGTTGCGCGGCGTGAACCTCCTCGGCATCGATTCCGTGATGCAGCCGTATGACAACCGTCTGCGCGCTTGGGAGCGGATCGGGAAGGATTTGCCCATGGAAAAGCTCGAAGCGATGGTGGTGCCTGCAAAGATGTCGGACCTGCCGCAGCTGACAGCGGACATCCTCAAAGGCCAGGTTCAGGGCCGGGTTGTGGTCGACGTCAACGCGTGAAGGTCGCGCCGTGCCCTGTCCCGCAAGACGGGCTTTTACAGCGCTACGTGGGGGAGGGCGCAACCTATACGGATTGCTATGAAGCTTGCGTTCCGGGAAGCGTCGATCTCGAGCAATTTGTTGCCGCATTCTATACCACGAGTTTGTTTCGTGTAGAGCGCATCGTCCTTCGTCTCGCGTTGCGCAAACGGATCTTCGACAGCGACAGTGCCGCGATGATCGCAGGCGAAACTGACACGTTTGCCGTTTGGCGTGTCGAAGCGCGGACGGACGGACAGATCTTGCTCAAAGACCAGTCAGACCTTACGCGATCATGGTTCAGCGCGAGTGTCGCGCAGGATGGGCGGAGCGTTGTGCGTTTCGGGTCCGCCGTCATCGCTGCCCCTGGTGCGTCGCTGCCTTTGGCTGCAAAGCTCAGCTTACCTTTACACCGCATTTATTCAGGCGCGCTGCTGCGCACGGCGGTGCGCGGTTTGGTGCGCTCACGCTCAGAAATCTGAAGCATGCGGCGCGTAGTGTGGGGATCCGGAGCCAACCGAATCCGGCCGCAAGAATAGCATGCGCTTTGTAAGAATATTTTTTCCCGTTGATTTTGTTGAGTTATTTCCCCTGTATTCCTCGTTTCAGGTTCCCTACGCTTGTTGGCAGCAAAAAAACAGGGAGACATATCATGGGGCTCAAACCACACCTCATGAATTTGCCGATCGAAACTTCGGACGCTGGGTTTTACAAAGGGTTCACTAAAGCTGTTGCCGTATCGGGCAAAGTTCTTGTTGGTGCATTGATCATTTGGGCTGTTGCCTTTCCGGATCAGGCGGCTGGTGTGCTCTCTTCGGTCAATTCCATAATCCTGTCGACGTTCAATTATTGGTACGTCTACGTCATGGCCTTCTTCGTGGCTGTCTGCCTCATTCTGGCGATCTGGCCTGCGTCGGGGCAACTCAAGCTCGGGCATCCAGACGATAAGCCCGAATTCACTAATTTCTCATGGTTCTCGATGATGTTCGGCGCCGGTATCGGCATCGGTATGTTGACCTTCGCCACAGCCGAGCCTTTGTATCACTGGGCGAAAAACCCAGCGACCATTCAGGGCCTTACCACGGGTAGCAGTGCTGACAATGTGCGCGATGCCTATATCTGGTCGTTCACCCACTGGGGCATCGCGGCCTGGTCTGCCTATGCTATCGTAGGCCTCAGCCTTGCGTATTTCTCGTACCGGCGTGATTTGCCGCTGACCATCCGTTCTGCGCTTACTCCGATTTTCGGGCGTAGCCTCTCGGGGCCGCTGGGGCATGTGGTAGATGTGGTGGCGGTTGTGGCCACGGTACTTGGGGTGGCTCAGACGCTTGGATTTGGTGTTGAGCAGTTCATCTCTGGACTAAGCCGGATCGGCTTTGGCGACTGGCTGTATGCCGAGACCGAAGACGGTGGGCAGAAATTGTCGATTGCGGCGATCGTTGTCGCCCTGACTGTGATCATGGGTGCATCGACCCTCTCGGCACTGTCGGGCGTGGGCAAGGGCATCAAATGGCTCTCCAACATCAATATGGGGCTTAGCTTTTTCATCCTCGCGTTTTTCCTGATCTTCGGCTCCACGTTTTTTGGGCTTCAGGCTTTAGTATTAGGAGTTTGGGATTACATCACTTCGATACCGGGTAACATTCTCACGGTTTGGGCAAGCGATGGCGTGCCGGAATCTGCCGCGACACAGCTGAACGGCTGGCAGGGTGGCTGGACCATGTTCTATTGGGCGTGGTGGATTGCTTTCGCGCCGTTTGTGGGCGTGTTCCTTGCACGGATTTCGCGGGGGCGCACGGTGCGGGAATATGTGCTGGGAGCGATCATTATCCCGTCGATGATGTGTTTCGTCTGGTTTGCGATGGTCGGCGGCACTGCGATTGATCTGGAACTCAACGGGAATGCCAACGGTGCCATCGTGGGCGCGGGTCAGTCGGACCAATTGTTTGCGATGCTCGCGGTGATGCTCGAGCCGACTTTGGCCTGGATCATGTCGGTGATTGTCGTGGTCCTGCTGCTAACCTATCTCGTAACCTCAGCGGATTCGGCTGTTTTGATCATCAACACGATCAACGCAGCGGGTGATGAAGGCCCAAAAGCACGTCCACACATCATTTTCTGGGGGTTGGCGCTGGCGCTGGTTGTGGGCGGCCTGATCATCGCTGGTGGTTTAGGCGCGATCCAGACGGCGATGGTGATCGGTGCTTTGCCGTTCAGTGTCGTTATGGCGCTGATGGGTATTTCGGTGCTCAAGGCGATCTGGCGCGATGGACGACGCGATAAACAGGGCATCCCTGCGACCTCCGAAGAATTAGCCGCAGCCCCGGCGGAGTGAACCAACCCTGAGTTTCACGCAAAGGCCCCGGAACTTACGCTCCGGGGCCTTTTTGCGTTTGACGACCGGCACGCGTTAAACGAACGTGCCGCCATGGATTTAGATATCAATTTTGTGCGCAGCCAGTTTCCAGCGTTTGCGGAACCAGTGTTGCAGGGACAGGCGTTTTTCGAGAACGCGGGCGGTTCTTACACCTGTGGGGCGGTGATTGACCGGCTCACGCGGTTTTATACCCAGCGCAAGGTGCAACCCTATGCGCCCGATGCTGCAGGTACGCTGGGCGGCGAGGAAATGGACGAGGCGCGCAGCCGCATGTCGGCGATCCTCGGCGTGGCACCCGACGAGCTGTCGTTCGGGCCATCGACCACGCAAAATACCTATGTTCTGGCGCAGGCCTTTGGCCAGATGATGGAAGCGGGTGAGGCGATCATCGTGACCAATCAGGATCACGAAGCCAATACCGGCCCGTGGCGCCGCCTTGCGGAGCGCGGGATCGATGTTCGCGAATGGCGTATCGACCCGGAAACGGGTCATCTGGATCCCGCCGATCTCGAAGCACTGCTGGACGAGCGGGTGCGGCTGGTCTGTTTTCCCCATTGCTCCAACGTGGTGGGAGAGATCAATCCCGTGACCGAGATCACGGCGCTCGCCCATGCTGCTGGTGCGTTCGTCTGCGTTGACGGTGTATCCTACGCGCCGCACGGTTTCGTTGATGTGGGCGCGCTGGGCCCCGATATCTACCTGTTCTCCAGCTACAAGACATATGGGCCGCACCAGGGTCTGATGGTGATCCGTCGGACACTTGGGGAGCTGTTGCCAAATCAGGGGCATTATTTCAACGCAGGCAGCCTCTACAAACGCTTCACCCCCGCAGGGCCGGACCATGCGCAGATCGCTGCCTGTGCCGGCATGGCCGATTATGTCGATACGCTCTATGCGCACCATGGCGGTGGCTCCGCGGATGCGGCAGCCCGTGGGGTTGCGGTGCATGATCTCATGCGCGCACATGAGACGACGCTTCTGCAACAGCTCCTCGATGCAGTGACGTCGCGCAATTCCGTGCGCCTCATCGGCTCGGACCGCGCGGAGGGGCGCGCGCCGACCGTCGCACTTGCCCTCAGCCGCCCCGGTGAAGAGGTTGCCCGCGATCTGGCGGGCAAGGGGATCATGGCGGGGGGTGGTGATTTCTACGCGTTGCGTGCGCTGGATGCGATGGGGGTGGACATGGAGCGGGGCGTCTTGCGCCTGAGCTTTACGCATTATACCTCCCAAAGCGAAATGGATCAGCTTTTGAACGCTCTGGACGATGTTTTGTGAAACCATTGCCTTGATCATCGCGTGGCTGTCCTAATTCGTACCCAAACGATGAACAGAGGCGGACATCTTGAGCGAGACGAACCCCATCCTGATTTGGTTGCGCCGTGATCTGCGGCTGAGCGACCAGCCGGCGTTCCATGCCGCCTGCGCTACCGGGCGGCCGGTGATCCCGGTATTTATCCTCGATGCGCAATACGCGGCACTGGGAGCCGCGCCCAAATACCGCCTATGTCTGGGGCTGGAGCATTTTGGCGAAACACTGGCCGAGAAGGGCAGCCGCCTGATCCTGAGGTGCGGGGATGATGCGCTGGAAATACTGCAAGATCTGATCCGTGAGACGGGGGCCGATACGGTCTATTGGACGCGGCAATATGATCCCGATGCCGTCGCGCGCGACAGCGGCGTAAAATCTTCGCTCAAGAAGCAGGGGATCGAGGCCAAGTCCTTCGGTGGTCACCTCATGTTTGAGCCATGGACGGTCGAAACCAAGACGGGCGGCTACTACAAGGTCTATACCCCTTTCTGGCGCGCCGTGAAGGACCGCGATGTTGAGGAGCCGCTCAGCGCGCCCTCGACGATCAAAGCGCCCGACGGCTGGCCCGAAAGCGATGCGCTTGCGGACTGGCGCATGGACGCCGCGATGGACCGTGGCGCGGATGTAGTTCGCCCTTTCGTGCGTTTGGGCGAGGCTGCTGCGCAATCGCGGTTGCGCGCGTTCCTGGCGCATAAAGTGGCCGACTATGATATCACCCGCGATCTGCCCGGCGTCGATGGCACATCTTGCCTGAGCGAAAACCTCGCCCTTGGCGAGATCAGCCCGCACCAATGCTGGCATGCGGGCCAGCGGGCGCTGCAAGAGGGCAAGCCAGGGGCGGAGACTTTCCTCAAGGAGTTGGTCTGGCGCGAGTTTGCGTATCATCTGATGCACCACACCCCGCGCATCCTGACCGACAATTGGCGCGAGGAGTGGGAGGGGTTTGGTTGGAACGAGGACGAGCTCCGTGCCGACGTGAAAGCCTGGAAGCAAGGGCGCACGGGCATCCCCTTCGTCGATGCGGCTATGCGCGAGATGTATGTGACGGGCCGGATGCACAACCGCGGCCGCATGATCGTGGCGAGCTACCTGACCAAACATCTGCTGTGCCATTGGCGCATCGGCCAAAAGTGGTTCGAGGAATGTCTGATCGACTGGGATCCGGCGAGCAATGCGATGGGCTGGCAATGGTCCGCAGGCTCCGGACCGGACGCAACGCCCTATTTCCGTGTCTTCAATCCGGTGACCCAGCTAGAAAAATTCGACAAAAAGGGTCAATATGCGGGCCGTTTCATTGCCGAAGGTCATAGTGATCCACATGAAGACGCTTTGGCCTATTTCAAGGCGATCCCGACCCGTTGGAACATGACAGCGCAAGATGCGTATCCGGAGCCTGTGGTGGACGTTGGCGAGGGGCGCAAACGGGCGCTTCAAGCTTACGAGACCAGAGGTTTTTAGGTGTTTCCCATTTTGATTTTCACAAGTAAACAAGCTGTTAAGCTGACGGCTAGGGGCAAAAGATGATCTTGACGACAACCGATGGGCAGAAAGATCTGCCGCGATATTTCGCAAGGGTCATGGGAATGGCCTCTTCCCTGCGCTTCGGCCGGATTGATTTCATCCTGCCTGATGGCCGCCATTTTCGCGCTGAGGGGCCCAATCCGGGTCCGGTGGCGGAACTGCAGGTCCACAATGTCGATTTGTTCGCGCGCCTGATCCGCGAGGGCGATCTGGGTTTTTGCGATGCCTATCTCGATGGCTGGTGGAGCACGCCGGATTTGCAGGCTTTCATGGATTTCATCCACGCCGACAATGAGGACGTATACGACGGCTTTCCCGGCATGGGCCTCGTGCGCCGGTACGAGCAGCTGCGCTTTTGGCTGCAGCGTAACTCGAAAGAGCAGGCGCGTAAAAATATCTCGTATCACTACGATTTGGGCAATGACTTCTACGGCCTCTGGCTTGACGACACGATGAGCTATTCCAGCGCAATTTTCACCGATCCCCAGCAGAGCATGGAGGCGGCGCAAATCGAGAAATACAAATCCATGGTCGATGAAATGGGCGTGAAACCCGGCGATCACGTGCTGGAAATCGGATGCGGCTGGGGCGGGTTCGCCGAATATGCCGCCGCCGAGCGGGGATTGCGCGTGACTTGCCTGACGATCAGCGAAGAACAGTTCAACTACGCCGTGGAGCGGATTGAAAAGGCTGGGCTTTCCGATAAGGTCACGTTCAAGCTGCAGGATTACCGGGACGAGAAGGGCCTTTATGACGGTATCGCCAGCATAGAGATGTTCGAGGCCGTGGGTGAACAGTATTGGCCGATCTATTTCGAGACCGTACGCGAGCGTCTGAAGCCCGGTAAGACGGCGACGTTCCAGATCATCACCGTGGCCCATCGCCGCTGGAAGGTTTACAAGCGCGGCGTTGATTTCATCCAGAAATACATCTTTCCGGGTGGCATGCTACCCAGCCCTGTGGTGCTGCGCGAGCAGATCGAGAAAGCAGGCCTTGCGGTCGAGAAATCGGTGGAATTCGGCAAAAGCTATGACATCACGCTGCGCCGTTGGCACGAGACATTCAATGAGAAGTGGGACCAGATCGCCGCAATGGGCTTTGACGAGCGTTTCAAGCGCATGTGGAATTTTTACCTCACTTCCTGTGCTGCGACATTTGACAGTGGAAATTGTGATGTAACGCAGATTACGGTACGGAAGCCGGGGTAATTCCGGCGGACCGGATCGAAGGAACTTCCCATGCCCACAGCAGCACGCCTCGTCGCGGCGGTACTTCTCGCCATACTGGGGTGGGTCCTTTCGGATTTCGTGCGACCGCTGATGCCGGAGGGAACTGATTTCGGTTGGTTCAATTTCGTCAACGCTTTTATTGGCCTATGGGTAGGGTGGAGCGTGATGGGTCGTCGTGCGGGGCGCGGCTTTGTGCCAGGGATCAATAACGGTCTGACCGGTACGGCCGTATTGATCATCTGGGCGCTCGGGGTCCACTCGTCCTATGAAATGTTCCGCCTCGCGATGCGCAACCGCTACGATGGTCCAATGGAGGCCATAACGGCGATTTTCCTCATAGCGTCCGAATTCGGTATAATTATCGCGACAGTGCCGGTGATCGGCGTCGCGGTGATCGGGTCCGTGATCGTTGGCTGTGCGACGGAGTACGCCTCAAAGCGTTGGACCTGACACTCGATGGCACCGCTGTTTTTCTACGGATCGCTCCGTCACATGCCTTTGTTAGAGATCGTTCTGGCGCGGTTGCCCTCAGCGGTTGATCTGTCGGAGGCGGTGCTGCCGGGATATGCCTGCTACGCAGTTGCACAGGGGCCTTTTCCGATGCTCGTCCCGCAAGAGGGCGCAAGAGCCGAAGGGGTCGTTGTCCGCGGTCTGACCGAGCAGGACATGGCCCTTATTGATTATTACGAAGGCGGTTTCGACTATGATCTGACCGATGTGGTGCTGGAAAGCGGCGAGGCGGCGCAGCTCTATCTGTGCGCCCCGGACCGCTGGGAGCCGCATGAGCCTTGGGATTTCGCAGACTGGGTCGAGCAGTGGTCGCAACTGTCGTGCCATGCGGCGGTGGAGGTGATGGGCCACAAGGGCAATCTTGATCGCGGGCAGGTAGCGGCCATATTTCCGCAAATCCGCGCGCGGGCCTGGTCGAAGGTCTTGGGCGCCCAGACACAGGCAGGGCAGTGCGTGTTTGACGGGCGGATCGAGGTTGCTCGGCGTACCCGCGCCTATACCGGCTATTTTGCGGTCGACGAGATTGATCTGCG
>JAGXHD010000206.1 GCA_024636395.1 Sulfitobacter sp. | reverse complement strand
GCGGTGTCTGCCGATAGGCTGGTGACCGTGCCCGACAGGATGTTGTTTCGACCGACGAATTCGGCGACAAACTGGTTCGCTGGTTCGCGGTAGATGTCCTTGGGCGTTCCGATCTGTGCGATTTTGCCGTCGCCCATGATCACGACCCGATCGGCCATGGCGAAGGCTTCGGATTGCGAATGGGTGACATAGACGAAGGTGATGCCGAGTTCGCGTTGCAGGTCGGTCAGCACCGCCTGCATCCGGATCACCAAATGGGCGTCAAGCGCGGAGAGCGGCTCATCGAGCAGCAGTATCTGCGGCTCCATCACGAGCGAACGTGCGAGAGCGACGCGCTGCTTTTGCCCGCCAGAGAGGGTCGAGATGTCGCGATCTGCAAATTCGAGGATGCCCATTTTCTCTAGCCATTTGAGTGCACGCTCTTTGCGCTCGGCGGGAGCGATGCCGCGCATCTTGAGGCCAAACTCGACATTTTCGCGGGCGCTAAGAAACGGAAACAGCGCCAGAGACTGCCAGACCAGGGGTGTATCGCGGGCGTGAGGTGGCACATCGTTCATTACCTTGCCGTCGAGCCTGATTTCGCCAAGTGTCGGCGCCTCCAGACCCGCCAACATGCGCAATGTGGTCGTCTTGCCACAGCCGGAGGGACCCATGATGGCCAGAAATTCGCCCCGCTGGATGTCGAAATCAAGCTCCTTCACGGCAACGAAATCGCCAAAATGTTTCTGGACTTTGTCGAAGACAACCAGCGGTGTGCTCATGATCGGATACTTTTCAATTGGCGGCTGGCAAAAAAGATCTGGGCCAGCACGACGAGGGTCATCGAGATCAGGAAAACAAATGTCCCGATGGCGTTTACCTGCGGATCGATGTTGCCCTGTACGATCTCCAGAATGACAACCGGAAGCGTCTTGTTTAGGCCTGAGACAAACCATGAGACTGCAAATTCATCGAATGAAACCGCTGCGGTCAGAAATAGTGCTGAGGCGATAGCCGGCTTGCAGAAGGGAATGATCACATGGCGCATCGTGGCCCATTCCGATCCGCCAAGATTCCATGCGGCGGCTTCGAGGTCAGGGTCCATCTGGTTGAGGCGCAGCCGAATGACGGCCATGGCGAAGGGTGCAGTGAGAACGCTATGGGCAATGACGATGGAATAGATCTGCCCCGAAATGCCGATTTTGGAAAACCATGCCAGCATCGCAAGCGCCATGATGATCAGCGGGATCGTGGGCGGCAACAGGATCAATGCGAGGTAGGGCCCTTTGAAGCGGAAGGTGTAGCGGTAATCGGAATACGCAGTGCAGAAACCCAGAAACGTTGCGATCACAGCGGCGGAGCTTGAAACGATAAGGCTGTTCCGGGCAGCCTCCCAGATATCTGCATCTGCGAAGATTTTTTCGTACCATTCGATGGTGAAATCGCCCAGCGGGATGGTCGGGAAGCGCTGCGAATTGAACGAAAAGATCATGCTGAAGATGATCGGGGCAAACACGAAGCAAAATATAAGCGCAACATATATCCCAAGGATGATATTTAGCAGGCGGCCGGAATTCATTTCGCACCCTTCCGCTTGCGGTAGGCCAGTGCAATGCCTGCAAAGGCTATCGCAAAGAGCGTCAGCATCATCATGATCGCTACCACCGCCGCACGCGGCCATTGCTGGCCCGATTTGGTGGTGTCGAGGATCAGGATCGGAAGTGTGGGCTCCTGCGAGCCACCGAGATAGAAGGGCGCCACGAAATCGCCGAATGACAGGATAAAGCAAAATATTGCCGCGATGATCAGGCCCGTTTTCGACAGGGGTATGATCACTTGCCATATCGTCGCCATCGGTTTGCAGCCGAGATTGCGCGCGGCTTCGATCAGGCTCCTGTCGATGTTGGCCATCGTGACGGTTTGCAGGATCACGACGAGCGGTAGCGTCAGCGTCATATATCCCACCAGCGTGCCGAAACTCGTGTTGAGCATGGTGAAAGGGCCGAGGCCGATATTGGCCAGCAACGCATTGATCACGCCGCTCTCCGACAGGATCACGAACCACGAGAACGTGCGCACCAGATAGCTGGTGAAGAATGGGATGATCAGTAGAAAAATCGCCCAACGCCGCGTGGTTTCTGATGCGCGCAAAGCAAGCGCATATGCCGCGGGAAAGGCGATGCACATGGCGCAGACGGTGGAGGCTGCGGCGATCATCACCGTGTACAGATAACTGTCCCAGAAGAACCCGCGTGTGAGCATCCGCTCCCAGTTCGCGAAATCGAAGGCCTCTGTCATGCGGTAGTTTCGCACGAGGAAAAACGACATCGCGACCATGAAAAGCACGGGGCCTGCGAAGAAAACGCATTGCCACACGATGATGGGCAGGCGCCATGTCAGCTCGTAAAGGCCGATGCGTTTGCGGGGCGTGGTCGTCATGAGGTCCGTGCTTTGCCTGCTGGAATAGGGCGGCCGGAGCCGCCCGTTCCGCTATGTTCAGGCGTGGTTCTCACGCGTTTTTGTATTCCGACCAGAAATCGTTCCAATCCTCCAGCGATTGCTGCTGCGGGATATCGCGGTAGTGGATACGCCCTTCGTTGATGAGGGCAATCGGATCGTTGGCCATCCCTTCCATCTGGTGCGAGCGCATCGCCTCCTTCGGGTCTGCCTCGATAAGGGCCGCTCGGCCTGCCTTGGTCACGCAGAAGCCTGGATAGGCGGCCATCTGCGCGGATTTGACCTGACCCTCGGGCGACAGCATGTGCTGGATGAACTTCGTCACTTCCGCCACTTTCTCGCTGCCCTTACCGATGCAATAGCTCTCCGTGAACTGGATGCCGCCTTCTTTCGGGATGGTCGAAGCCACGGGTGCGCCGTCCTTCTCGAGCACGCCGGTGATCCAGTCCCCGATGCCGACCATCGCCTGCATCTCGCCGTTCTTGAGGCTGTTGAACGTGCCGCCGTAATCGAAGAAACCACCGACCTGCTTGCGTAGTCCCATCGTCGTGTCCTGCACCGTGTCCCATTGGCCGTCGTCAAGATCCCACAGGCCCGCGCCATTGCCATTATAGAGGCTCATCATGCCCAGTGTCGGCAGATGCCAGTCGAAGTGCCCGACCTTGCCTTCGAGTTCAGGCTTCCAGAAGCACGCATAGCTCTGGGCCTCTTCCTCCGTGATCGAGTTCTTGTTGTAGGAGACACCCAGATGCCCGCCGCGCAGAATCATTGAATAGAGTTTGTCATCCGCCCAATGGCCGGGGAATTTCGTGAAGTCCTCATGCAGCATGTCGTCGAAGGGATAGTCGGCAGGTTCCAGCGGATCGATGTAGCCCGCGAGGTTGAGCTGCTGGACGAATTCCCCATCCGACAGGATCAGATCGTAGGTACCAGGAGGGGACTGCGCTATCAGCGCGAGCATATTGTCGCCGCCGGCATAATACTTAGGGACGAATTTGACGTTGTTGGCGGCCTCGTAGTCGGCGACCATGTCGGGCTCGCCGTGGCCATACCAGGCCAGCATGTTGATCTCGGTTGTCGCGGCCCAGGCGCGGCTCACGAAGGGTGTTGTCAACATCACTGCACCGCTGGTTTTGAGCAACTGGCGGCGGCTAGGCATGCTCAAAATTTTGGTATGTGTCGCATTGGTCATCTTTATCTCCCAGGTTTTTGTTCGCAATTGCTCCGTCGACTTTTCGTGGTCGTGTCGCTTCATTGACATCAACAGTCGTTGATCGGAATTCGATTGCAAGTGGGGCTGCGCGAGAACTCTCTGGCTCATGTGATTTTGCAGGTCAACTCTCTGAGAATTGCCTGTTTTAGCGTCAATTCAACCGTGTGGCGTATGAGCTGCGGTGTCTGATCCGCTGCGGCCGCTGGCGGCCGCAGTCATGGTATGATGCGGTGCGGGCGTCACCGGTGCCATTCAACTCTGTTTCCCCCTCAAGGTTTTCGCCGGTCGACAGTCCGAGCAATGGATGTCATAGCAAGAGCTTGTTTTCCTCAGTATCCTGGAACCTGCCGTGCAATTTCTGGTCCGCACCCATCTTGCCTATACCACGACGCAACCTTGCGACGTGCTGCTCCAGATCGAGGCACTTTCAGACGATGTTCAATCCTGTGCGTCACCGCAACTTATCCTTGATCCCCGGTCTGTTCAGCATGAGATCAACGGTGAGGAAGGTTTGGGCACGCGGCGCTGGATCCAGGCGGGGCCGCAGTTTGAATGCAACTACGAAGTTCAGGTCGATGTCACGCGCCCGAGTGGCGCGATAGACGGGATTCCCCAGATGCCATGGGCGGATATTCCTGCGGATGTTGTTAAGTTTCTAATGCCCTCCCGGTATTGTCACTCCGATCTTTTTTTGGATTTCGTCTCGGGGGAGTTCGGAAATTTGCGCGGCGGTGCGATGGTCATGGCGATGCGCAACTGGATCGCCGACCGGTTCACATACGACAACAACGCCAGCAATGCGGCCACCACGGCCTCAGACAGTTTTTCGAGCCTGTCGGGTGTGTGCCGGGACTATGCCCATGTTTTAATCGCTTTCGTCCGTGCGGGCGGCGTGCCCGCGCGCTTCGTCAGCGCCTATGGCCCCGATGTCAGCCCGCAGGATTTTCATGCTGTCGTGGAGGTCTATCTGGACGGGCAATGGCATCTTGTGGACGCTACAGGGATGGCAAAACCGGCAGATATCATTCGGATAGGGGTAGGCCGCGATGCCGCCGACGCGTCCTTCATGACGGCCTACGGCATGATCCAGCTTGTCGCACAAACGGTCGAGGTGCGGCGCGTCAGCGGGTGAATGTGATCAAAGACGGTCAAAATGGATGTGATCCGTTGTTGTATCGCGGCTCATTCGCAGCTAGGAACTTCACGTGCCTCCGGTGCGGTGTTTTTCTTTATACGGATCAGAAATCATGACGTACTGCGTTGGCCTTCGCCTAGAAAAAGGCCTAGTTTTCATGGCGGATACACGCACCAATGCCGGTGTCGACAATTTCTCGACCACCAAAAAGATGTTTACTTGGAACGTGCCCGGTGAGCGGACGATCACCCTGATGACCGCCGGCAATTTGGCCACCACGCAAGCACTTGTAAGTCTGTTGGAGGAGCGCTCGAAGACCGTATCGGAGCGAAACCCTACGATCCTCGAGCAGCCTACGATGTTTCAGGTGGCCCGCCTCGTCGGCTCGACGCTCAGCGAAGTCATACAGGGTAGTGCCATGGGCGGGCAAAGCGGATCATCGCGCTTTACGGCCTCCGTGATCGTAGGCGGGCAAATCAAAGGCGGCGCACCGACGCTGTTTTTGATCTATCCCGAGGGAAACTTCATCGAAGTTACGGAAGATGCGCCGTTTTTTCAAATCGGAGAAACGAAGTATGGAAAGCCGATCCTCGTGCGGGCCTACCAGCCCGACGCCAGCTTCGAAGATACCATCAAGCTGATGCTGGTCTCGTTTGATTCGACGATCAAAGCGAACCTTTCCGTGGGCCTCCCGCTCGATTTCCTGATCTACCCCACCGACAGCTTCTCGGTGGAAGAGCAGGGCCGTATCGAAGCGGATAACGAGTACTACCACCTGATCTCGGAAGGCTGGGGCGCTGCGCTGCGCGATGCGCTGACGCAATTGCCTACCTACCAGCGGAGCTAGAGAGGCTGGCAAGGTTTTCAAACCTCTCCAGCCCTCCATTCACAAACCGGGTCTGCGGCGCAAATCAAGCGTCATGGGAAACTCGGGATGCGGGCGCTCCGGGATGGGTACGAATGATCCGGTAGTGTGTCCCATTTTCTCGAAGCGGCTCAATCTGCGCGCCTCCGCCTCGTTTCCGTTCACCGGGAAGGTATCGAAACTCCGCCCGCCCGGATGCGCCACATGATAGCGGCATCCGCCCAATGATGTGCCGGTCCATGTGTCGTAGATATCGAACGTCAGCGGTGCATCGACCTTGAGCACCGGATGCAGCGAGAGCGAGGGTTTCCATGCTTTGTAGCGCACACCGCCCACGCTTTGCCCGTTTGTCGCTGTCGCGGTCATCGGCACCACACGGGCGTTTGCCGTCACCCGGTAGCGGTCCGGGTTAGGCGCACTCAGTGTGACCTGCACCCGCTCTGATGAGCTGTCGGTGTAGCGCACGGTGCCGCCAATCGCCCCTGTCTCGCCCAGCACATGCCAAGGCTCCAGCGCCTGCCGAACTTCGAGTGTGACGCCCTCGTAGGTCACCTCGCCACAGAAGGGGAACCGGAACTCCGCCTGCGCTTTGAACCATGCGGGATCAAGGGTCAGATCATGGGCTTTGAGATCAGCAAGAACATCGATGAAATCTTCCCAGATGAAAGCGGGCAGCATGAAGCGGTCGTGCAATGTGGTGCCCCAGCGGGTCAGATTGCCTGAAATAGGGTTCTCCCAGCACCGCAGGATGATCGCACGTATAAGCAGCTGTTGTGCAAGGCTCATCCGTGGGTTGGGGGGCATTTCGAAGCCGCGGAACTCCACCAGCCCCAAACGGCCGGTGGGGCCATCGGGTGAGTAAAGCTTGTCGATGCAGATTTCGGTACGGTGGGTATTCCCGGTCACATCGATCAGTGCATTGCGCAGCAAACGGTCCGTCAGCCACGGGGGCGGTGGCGTGTCCTGCGTCGGTGGCCAGATCTGATCCAGTGCGATTTCAAGCTCGTAGAGCACATCATGGCGCGCCTCGTCGATGCGGGGTGCTTGTGATGTTGGCCCGACGAAAGTGCCGGAGAAGAGGTAGGATAGACTGGGGTGGCGTTGCCAGAACAAGATCAGGCTTTTCAGCAAATCGGGACGGCGCAGGAAGGGGCTGTCCGTCGGGGTCGCTCCACCCACGACCACGTGGTTGCCGCCGCCGGTGCCGGTGTGGCGGCCATCTGTCATGAACTTATCCGCTCCAAGGCGGCATTGCCGCGCTTCCTCATACACCGTCTGCGTCGTCTCGACACAGTCTTCCCAGCTGGCGGCGGGATGAACGTTCACTTCGAGCACACCGGGATCGGGTGCGATCCGCATGACTTCTACGCGGGGATCATGTGGCGGGGCATAACCCTCGATCAAAACCTTGCGGCCGATGCTTTTTGCCGATGTCTCGACTGCCGAGATGAGCTCCAGATAATCCTCGAGGGTCTCGACGGGGGGCAGGAAAACGCACAGCCGCCCATCGCGGGGCTCTACCGAAATGGCGGTCCGCACACGGCCATCGAGATCACCGAGCGTCTGCTCGACCTGTTCCTGACCGGCGGTTGCTTCTGTGCGGTAGGCAACGGATTGCTCCTTGGGCAGAGACTCTGGCTGAACCGCGGGAGCGAGGGGGCCGCGCGTCTCCGTCGGGTCCTGCGGGTTGATGAAGGGATAGTCGCTTTTGGGAATATGTGGCAGCGTCCCCAACGGCAAACGGTAGCCCACGGGGCTGTCACCGGAGACAAGAAATACCTTTCCGCGCCGCAACTCCCAAACCTCCGACATCCAGCGGCTGTGTGCGCGCGCCTGCCAGCGTTGCACAGGCAGCACGTAGCCCGCAGGCGTGCTCAGGCCCCGCTCGAATACTTTTGCAATCCGCGCGCGCTCCTCGGGATCGGCGAGTTTCGAATTTTCTGGCGTCACGTTAGCGGGCAGGTTGCCCTCCTTGATGATCCACTCGGCGGGATCCTCAAAGGCGGACAAGACGTTTTCGCGGGGTACTTCGAGCGCAGTTGCGATCCCGTTCAAAAGCGCTTGCGCATCATCCGGCCCCACATCTTCGTTCGTATCCTCACGCGCCAGCAGGTCTGGGTCGTGCCATATTGGCTGACCGTCCTTGCGCCAGTAGAGCGAGAAGGTCCAGCGCGGCAGCGTCTCGCCGGGATACCATTTGCCTTGCCCGTAGTGCAGCAAACCGCCTGAAGAGAATTTGCCCTGCAAGCGGCGCATCAGGGTGTCGGCAAGGCCCCGTTTGGTCGGGCCGACGGCGTCGGAATTCCATTCGTCACTCTCGAAATCATCGATGGAGACAAATGTCGGCTCCCCGCCCATGGTCAGGCGCACATCGCCCGCATTGAGGCGTTTGTCCACGGCCTTGCCCAGCGTGTTGAGCGCCTCCCATGCGTCATCCGAAAACGGTTTGGTGATGCGTGGATGCTCGGCTGTGCGGGTCACCTGCATGTCGAAGGAGAACTCGACATTCGCGGAGCTTGCCACGCCCGAAATAGGGGCGGCATGGCGATAGTGCGGCGTGGCGGCCAGTGGGATATGGCTTTCGCCCGCCAGCAGCCCCGAGGTCGGGTCAAGGCCGACCCAGCCCGCGCCGGGCAGATACACCTCGACCCAAGCATGCAGATCGGTGAAATCCTTATCGGTGCCTGCCGGGCCGTCGAGGGCCACCAGATCGGGCTTGAGCTGGATCAGATAGCCGGAGACGAAGCGGGCCGCGAGGCCCAGATTGCGCAGTATTTGCACCAAGAGCCAGCTCGTATCGCGGCATGATCCGGCGGCGCGGCCGAGTGTGGTCTCTGCGGTCTGCACACCTGGCTCCATCCGGATCTCATAGTTGATCTCGGAGGCGAGGCGGCTGTTGAGCATCACCAGAAAATCGATCGTCACCATCGGTGCGCGCGATATCGTTCCCATGAAGGCCTGCAACAGCGGGCCTACGGGATCAGTGCGCAGGTAAATGCTCAGATCGGGGGCGATATCGTCGTCATAGGTAAGCGGGAACTCTTTGGCGCTGTCCTCAACGAAAAAATCGAACGGATTGTACACGGACATATCGGCGACCAGATCCACCTCGATCTTGAATTCGCGGACTGGCTCAGGAAAAATCAGCCGCGCGAGCCAGTTGCCGTAGGGATCCTGCTGGTGGTTCACAAAATGCGCTGAGGGCGAGACTTTCAGGCTGTGCGAAATCACGCGGGTGCGCGAGTGGGGTGCCGGTCGCAAACGGATGGTTTGCGGGCCCAAGGTCACCGGACGGTCGTATTTGTAGTGCGTGAGGTGATAGATGCTTGCTGTGATCGACAATGCGCGGTCTCCTGAATTCCGTCCTCGAAACGTGCTAGGGGAGGAGTGTCAGTTGTTTGTGGCGGGATGCAACAGCTGAAATCTGGAAAGATGGCTCATCCAAGCGTCTGATTAAAAAACAGTCACCTCATCCAAGCCAGAACGACCGCCAGATGGCTCCCTTCATTTGACGCGTTGCAGTCCGCCCGAAACCAGATACGTTCGGGCAATGGAAACACGATTTGACCCTTTCGACGAGATGCTTTTGCCGCAGAGCGGCGTGCGCGCCCCCTATAGCGCCTACCAGCAATGGTTTTCAAACGAGGATCCTTCCCGCCTCGGCAAGAAGGCCAAAGAAGCGGAGGCGTTTTTCAGGCGTACGGGCATCACCTTCAATGTCTACGGCCAGGCCGCAGCGCAGGAACGTTTGATCCCGTTCGATCTGGTACCTCGTATCATCTCGAACCGCGAATGGACCAAGCTGTCGCGCGGTATTGAGCAGCGGGTCCGTGCAATCAACATGTTCCTGCACGATATTTATAACCGTCAGGAGATCTTGCGCGCGGGTATCGTGCCAGTCAATCTTATCGCCAACAACGCAGCCTTTCTGCCCCAGATGATGGGCTTCAGCCCGCCCGGAAACGTCTACACCCATATCGTTGGCACGGATATCGTGCGCACCGGTGAGGATGATTTCTTTGTTCTGGAGGACAACGCGCGGACGCCCTCCGGCGTGTCCTACATGCTGGAGAACCGCGAGACGATGCTTCAGATGTTTCCGGAGTTGTTCAGCCAGAATAAGGTGAAGCCGGTCAGCGACTATCCCAAGAACCTCAAGCGCTCGCTTGCCGCTTGTGCGCCGCGCAATTGCAGCGATAAATGCACCGTGGCGATTTTGACGCCAGGTATCCACAACTCCGCATATTTCGAGCATTCGTTTCTCGCCGACCAGATGGGTGTCGAACTGGTCGAGGGGCACGACCTGCGCGTGGTGGACGGCCATATCGCGATGCGCACCACGCAGGGCTACAAGGTAATCGACGTTCTCTACCGCCGCGTGGACGATGACTACCTCGACCCGCTGAATTTCAAGCCGGAGTCCATGCTGGGCGTGCCGGGCATCATGGATGTGTACCGCGCGGGCAACATCACGATCGCCAATGCACCGGGCACCGGTATCGCGGACGACAAGGCGCTCTATTCCTACATGCCCGAAATCGTCGAGTTCTATACGGGAGAGCAGGCGATCCTGAAAAATGTGACGACCTATCGCTGTTCAGAGGCCGACACGTTGAAATACGTGTTGGAAAACCTCGCGGAGCTTGTCGTGAAAGAAGTGCATGGCTCTGGCGGATACGGCATGTTGGTGGGCCCTGCGGCGAGCAAGAAAGAGATCGCTGTCTTTGCGGAAAAGCTCAAGGCGAACCCCGCCAATTACATCGCGCAGCCGACACTGTCTCTCTCGACGGTGCCGATCTTCGTGAAAAAGGGGCTGTCGCCGCGGCATGTTGATTTGCGCCCTTTCGTGCTCGTCTCTCCTGAGGGGATCGACATCACACCGGGCGGGCTCACCCGCGTTGCCCTCAAAAACGGGTCTTTGGTCGTCAACTCGAGCCAGGGTGGCGGAACCAAAGACACCTGGGTTCTGGAGGACTAGACCATGCTGGGCAAAACCGCAGGGGGCCTCTACTGGATGTTCCGATTTCTGGAGCGGAGTGAAAACACCGCGCGCTTGATCGAGGCGGGCTCTCGCATCGCGCTGACCCGTTCGACCGATACGATATCCGACTGGAGATCGGTGGTCTCGACTGCCGGGGTGCGTAGCGGGTACGACGCGATATATGAAAATTATACCGCTGAGCATGTCGTCGATTTTCTCCTGCGGGATCCGAAAAACCCCTCCAGCGTGATGAACGGGATCGAGAACGCTCGCACCAATGCGCGGATGGTCCGCACCGCTCTGACGACCGAGGTCTGGGAAGCGGTGAACGAAAACTGGATGGCCATGAAAGACGCGCTCAAGCGACCTGTGCGAGATACTGAATTGCCGTCCGTTCTGGGAGAAATCCGCCGTCACAGCGCGCTGGTGCGGGGCGCATTGCATGGCACGATGCTGCGTAACGACATTTATGATTTCGCTCAGATCGGCACCGCCTTGGAGCGGGCAGACAACACGGCGCGGATCATCGACGTGAAGTATTATACATTGCTGCCGTCAGCCAGCTTTGTGGGCTCGCAACTGGACAATGTGCAGTGGGAAACGATCCTGCGGTCTGTCTCCGCGCACCGGTCGTTCCGCTGGCTTGGCGAGGGGGAGATGACGTCCTCGGGGATTGCCGCGTTCCTGATCCTCGACACACGCTTCCCGCGCTCGCTGTACTTCGCGAGCAGGATAATCGAGGAAAACCTTGGCTATCTCGCCAAGGATTACGGCACGCGCAAGACTTCCCATGATATGATCGACGCACAATTGAGCAAGCTGCGCGCCCATAACATCGAGACTATATTCGACGAGGGTCTGCATCAATTCATCGTCACGTTCATACGCAGCAACAATGCCATCGGTGCGCAGATCGAACAGGACTACCGGTTCAATGGATAGGGGGCGCGCATGAAGCTCAGGATCAGGCATACCACGAAATACGCCTACGATGCGCCCGTGATCTACGGGCTGCAACAGGTACGGCTGAAACCCGGTACCGACAAGCATCAGACCGTAAACAATTGGGCGGTCGAGGTGAATGGCGGAGTGGAGGAGCTGGCATTCCTCGACCAGTTCCAGAACCAGTGCATGCTCATTCAGGCGCAGGAAAGCGCCGATGCGATCGAGCTGATCGTCGCGGGGGAAGTAGAGACCCATTCTTCGGACGGGATTTATGGTACGATTTACGGCTGTGTGCCGCTGTGGCATTTCCTGCAACCCACCCCGCGCACGCAGGCCGGTCCGGGCATCGTTCGTCTGGCGAAAATGATCACGGATACGTCCGGATCACTCGATGAGCTGCATGCGCTGTCGCACGCGATACTTGATGCTGTCCCCTACGGACAGGCGGCCACGGATGTGACCACCACGGCTGAGCAGGCACTGAAAGCCGGTGGCGGTGTGTGTCAGGACCATGCGCAGATTTTCATTGCGACCCTGCGCCATGCGGGGATCCCCGCGCGCTACGTTAGCGGCTATCTGATGATGGACGACCAGATCGATCAGGACGCGACACACGCATGGGCGGAAGCGCATATCGACAGTCTGGGCTGGGTTGCTTTCGACGTGTCCAACGGCATCTCGCCGGACGAGCGGTATGTCAGGGTAGCGACGGGGCGCGACTCCAAGGAGGCCGCGCCCATATCCGGAATGCGCATGGGCAGCGCGCTCGAGACGATGAGCGTGACGGTGCAGGTCCAGCAGCAATAGGCACTTTCGGCGCCGCTAATCACTCTGCCGGAACGGTTTGCTCCGCAGACCGGTGCCTTTTACGCTCCCCCAGCATGAGCATGGCAGGCGTGACGATCAGCGTGAGGATCGTCGCCACCACAAGCCCGCCTGCAATCGCCGAGGAAAGCTCTGTCCACCACTGGGTCGAGGGCGCGCCATAGACGATCTCGCGGGTGAAGAAGTTGAGATTGACCCCGATGACCATCGGCATCAAACCCAGAGCGGTCGTGACGGATGTCAAGATGACGGGGCGTAGACGTTGCGCGCCGGTGCGTAGGGCAGCCTCGAGCGGTGATTGCCCAGATTTCTTGAGATCGTTGTAGGTGTCGATCAGCACGATGTTGTTGTTGACCACGATCCCCGCCAGCGCGATCACACCAATCCCCCCCATGACGACACCAAAGGGTCGCCCCGTAATGAGCAGGCCCAGAAGCACGCCGGCGACGGAAAAGACGATCGCGCTCATCACCACGAAGGCCTGGAAGAAATTGTTGAACTGGATCACGAGGATCACGAACATCATGAAAATCGCAGCAGCGAAGGCGCTGACCAGAAAGATCATGCTTTCCTGCTGGTCCTCCGCCTCTCCTGCAAAGCTGTAGGCGACGCCCTCAGGCAAGTCCGCCCGCTCAAGCGCGGTTGTCAGCGCCACCACCTGATCGTTCACGAGCACACCGGGGGCGACATTCGCCTCGATCGTCGTTACGCGCTTTTCGTCGATGCGGCGGATCACGCCGGTACGTTCCGAGGGGGTGAACGTCACGAAATTGGAGATCGGCACGAGGCCGGATGTGGTCGGCACCCGCAGCCCTGCCAGCTCCGACAGAGACCGCTCCTCGCGCGGGAAGCGTACGCGAATATCTAGTGATCCATCAACATCGTCGGGGCGGTAATCTGCGACGGTAATCCCCTGGGTCAGCAATTGCACGGCCTGGCCGAGCAGGCTCACGTCCGCGCCGAAGCGCGCGGCCTCCGCACGGTCCACAAGAATGGAGACCTCGACACCGGGCACAGGCCGCGTATCGGTCACATCGGTAAAGCCCCCGATGCCGTCCATGATCTCGCGGATCTGCTCCACAGCCTGACCCTGAACGTCGGGGTTGCGGGCGGTGATCTGTAAATTTACGGGCTTGCCTGACGAAGGGCCACCGCTTTCGGTTTGCACCTGCACGTCGATCCCGGCGATGTCCGAGACGCTCTCGCGGATGTCCTCGCCGATCTCTGCGGCCGTGCGGCGCGTGTCCCAGGGCGTCAACTCCAGCTGGAGCGTGCCGATGGTTTCCTCGTCGCCCTGACCCGCACTCATCAGCGAGCGGGCGTAAATGCTGGCGATCTCGTCGTAACCGAGCAGGCGGTCCTCCACGGCGCGCACCAGCGCATCACGCTCGAAGATCGAGAAGTTGTCGCGCGCGCGGACCTGTACTTGCATGAAATCAGGCTCGACCGAGGGGAAAAAACTAACCCCCTTGCCGAAGGCGCCGTACATGCCGAAGCCGCCCAGAAGCAGAGCGATGGCCAGCAGAAGCGTCGCCCCCGGACGCAGGATCGCCGCCTCGAGCACGCGGACGTAGCCGCCTGTAAATCCGCCCATATCGCGCGGATCGCCGAATTCGGCGGCGTGAAGGGCGGCCTTCGCCTTGTCGGTCTGGGGCTGACGCTTGCCGATGAGCCCGCCCACAACTGGTATGAAAATCAGTGCCATGAAAAGCGATGCGGTGAGCGTCAGGATTACGGTAATGGGCAGGAATTTCATGAACTCGCCGACCATGCCGGTCCAGAACAACAGCGGGAAAAATACGCTGAGGGTCGTGGCGGTGGAGGCGATGATGGGCCAGGACATCCGTTTGGCCGCATAGGCATAGGCCTCCTTGGGGGCCACACCCTCCTGGAGCTTGCGGTCGGCCAACTCGGTCGTGACGATGGCGCCGTCGACCAGCATGCCGACCACGAGGATCAGCGAAAACAGCACCACGATGTTCATGGTAAAGCCAAAAGACCACAGGGCGATAACACCCGCCAGAAAGGCACCGGGGATCGACAGGCCCACGAGGATCGCGGAGCGTGTGCCGAGGGCCAGCACGATCACGATCATGACGAGGATCACCGCAGCGATCACATTGGCCTCCAGATCACTGAGCATATCCTTGACCTGCTTGCTCTGATCCTGAAGGTAGGTGATCTCGACACTATCGGGCCAGTCTGTGCGCAGATCTTCCACTACGGCTTTGACCGCATCGACGGTGTCGATGATGTTCGCGCCCGAGCGTTTTGTGACCTCAAGCGCCAAGGCAGGCTGGCCGTTGATCCGCGCGAACGAGCTGGGGTCCTCGAAGGTGCGCCGGATCGTGGCCACATCGGCAAAGGTCACCACGGCATTGCCGCGCACCTTGACGGGCATCGCCATGACATCTTCCAGATCCTCGATCAGACCGGGCACCTTGAGCACGATGCGTCCCGAGCCCGTCTCGATCGCGCCCGCGGCAATGAGGCGATTGTTGCGCTGGATCTGCCCGATTAACTCATCAAATGACAGGTTGTAGGTCTGGAACACGGTCGGGTCGATGAGCACTTCGAGAAACTCGAACCGCTGGCCACCAATTTCGGCTTCCAGCACTCCCTCGACGCCCTCGATCCCGTCCTGAAGCTGCTCCGCCAGATTGTTCAAGGTCCGCTCCGGCACGGGGCCGGACAGTATGGCGGTGATGATCGGGAAAAGGGCGGTGTTGATCTCGGTGATGACGATGTCGTTGGCGT
>JAGXHD010000205.1 GCA_024636395.1 Sulfitobacter sp. | reverse complement strand
GGTATATAGGTTCTTCAACGTCGGCCTGCGCCAAACGCGTTATCATTGTATGGCGAAATCCGTGAAAGACGTGGTGCTTGGATTTGATACCCAAGGCAGGCGTCAAAGTACCGTTAAACCATCGAGACAGCGAACGTCCGTACCCATTCTTAATGCAGTAAGAATAGTCTGGAAACAGCCTCGTACCATGTCGATCCGCCATCGTCGCGTGATAATCAAGAAAACCCAGTCTCAGCAACTCGTTGTGGATGGGTACTTTGCGTAGGGCTGCACCTGACTTGAAGCGTTTGTTAGTGTCACCTTCGTCAAGCAGGTTGAAGAACCATATACCGTTTTCTAGTTGGATGTCGGCCAACTCCATTTGACAAACTTCGTTTAGTCTTGCCCCGCTAAACATTGCAATCAGTGTGGCCCACTTGTGGCTGTCCATACGAACCAAGCCAAGACTGTTTTCGGTAATCTCAAGGTAGACGGCCTTCAAGGCATCTTGGTCGAATGCTTTCCGTTTCGGTGCGCCCCAGCTGTTGGACTTGCCAACGCGCATTCCCTTGAAAAGGTTAGCCGATGCATGCCCATTCTTTTCTGCCCAGTCAAAGAAGGTTTGGAAGGTGCTGATATACCCGTCGATGGTAACTGTGGTGACTTTAGCGACGTCCCGAACTTTCACGGCCTCTAGCAGTGAAAGGCCACGGGTTGTCGGCATCTTGTTTCGATTGGCTGGTAGCTCAAGCAAGGTCTGCTTTGCATGCTGTGCATCTTGCTTGGTGAGGGATGCCAACAATCGGTCTGGGCCAAACAATTCAGTGAGTATGCCAAGGTTGGTCACTTTCTTGGCCAATGTCGCGGCTCGCGTTGTGCCTGCGCGTTTAGCCTCATAGGTGTACTCATCGATTGCCTGATGTAACGTCAGCGATGATGATGCTGTACTTGTAATCTCGCTCGCTGAAAGTGCTATGGTTTCCCTCTCTGCGTAGTCGTAATTTTCCAATGACAGTCGGTTCGTTTCCCACGCCCGAAGCATGTCGCGATAGGCCAGTTTGTACTCGCGCTGCACTCTAGCCGGGTTCTCGATGGCTTCGGATTGAAGAATGCCGCTGGCCTCGCAGAATTGCCGCAGGAAGCCCTCTGCGCCCTCTGGGTGGAGGATGTCCCAGAACTCTTCATCTGACGCCTCAGCGAGCTTCTGTGCGGCCTCAACGGGCGCAAGCTCAAGCTCGGACATCGGTCCATTCGCATTGAGCCTGTCGGTCTGGCGCAACAGTGCTTTTTTGAAGAATTGGTGGATCAAGCCCCTGAGTTCGTCATGACGCATATTGGACAGAGCCTTACTATGGCGCAGGACATCACCGCATGATGCAAGATGGCGAGCGAGTTGACCTGCAAGTTTGGGGCACCGTGTTCCTAACGAGAGGCGAATGGAAGCACGATTTGCGCTGTCTGGGGCTTTGGGAAGAGGCCAGCGAAAGTAGAAGATGCTGTGTCGTGAACGGTATAGGTACGCATCGAGGTGCATTTGTGTGCCTCACTTGTGTGGCACACCGCTTCAAGGCTTCTCTAAGGCGCTGTAAAGAGAGGAGATGGTGGAGCATAGCGGGATCGAACCGCTGACCTCCTGCATGCCATGCAGGCGCTCTCCCAGCTGAGCTAATGCCCCAATCACGCAAGCGTGGATCGGTCCACCCGTCTGAGGGTGTCTGGTGCGGCTCCCGAGAAAGCCGATGCGCCGTGTACTAGGCACAAGCTGCGGCGGGATCAAGCGAAAAACGCCTGCCCGCCGCTGCGGTTTTATCTGTCGTCGTCGTTGGCTGCCACGTCTGCAATTTCTTCGAGCGGGACGGTGTCATCATCGTCTTCATCATCGTCCAGCAGATCATCGTCAAGATCTACGTCTACATCATCGTCATCTACCAGATCGTCCTCGTCCGACACCTCCGCTGCTTTCGCTTTCGCTGTTGCGGCATCTTCGGCATCGGCGGCGATCATGCGTGATTTCGACTGATCGACTGTCACCACTTCACCCGTGTACGGGCTGATGATCGGGCTTTTATTCAGGTCGTAGAAACGCTTGCCCGTGGTGGGGCACAGGCGCTTGGTTCCCCATTCTTCGTTGGGCATGGATTTCCCCTTTGATCGTTAATGTTGTGTCTAGATGATAGCTATTCAGATTCATGGGCGAATGCCATATGCAGGCGATGCTGTCCAGTCCAAAGCCATCTGTCCCCATCGCGAGCACCGCCCATGTCCGATCCACATCTGCCCGGTGACCCGCCCATACCGCTGATCTTGCGCCGTTCCGCGCAGGCAAAGCGCATCTCGCTGCGCATCAGCCAGCTCGACGGGCGTGTGACTCTGACCATGCCCAAGCGGCTGGTTGAACGCGAGGCGCTGGATTTCGCGCGCAGCAAGGAGGCGTGGATTCGCAAGCATCTGGACGCGCGCGGGGAGGATGTGGTGGTGGGGATCGGTAGTGAGGTGCCGTTGGGCGGCAGGATGTACCGGGTGGAGGCGGGCACGGGGCGGGGCGTGCAGATCACACCGGACGGGATTTTCGTGCCTGGCCCGGTGGCAAGGGTAGGCAAACGGCTGGGCGCTCATCTGCGCGAGATCGCGCGTGACAGGCTGGCAGGGGCCAGCGATGATTATGCGGCGCTGCTGGGGCGCAGCTATACCCGCCTGACCCTGCGGGACACGCGCTCGCGCTGGGGTTCTTGCAACTCCGACGGGGGGCTTATGTATTCGTGGCGGCTGGTGATGGCGCCGCCAGAGGTGCTTGATTACGTTGCAGCGCACGAGGTGGCGCATCTGGCTCAGATGAACCACTCGGCGGCTTTCTGGGCGGAAGTGACGCGGATCTATGGTGCTTACGCTGCGCCGCGCGGGTGGCTGCGCAGCCATGGCAGCACGCTGCACCGTTATAAGTTCTAGGCGAACCTTTCGGCTTTGCTGCGTGCTTGGCGCCAGGCGGGCGGGGAAGAGTGCATGACGTGATCTAAATTAAATGGGTAAATTTGAGAGAAATGCCGCGCGCTGTTCAACATGGCGCGGGATGTGCTGGCGGGCTGGCGGGAGCGCAGGCCCTCGAAATCATGGGGCGACGACAGCGCTGGGGGCGGATTGAGGGCTTATGAGCCGGGACGCCGCATCGTTAAGATCAAACGGACCGACAAGGATGATCCGCTAAAATGGGGGGCGACCACGGGAAGATGATTGACGCCGCGTTCATTTGTGATCACAAAAGCGCATGAACCTCACTCCCCGCCCCGTTGATCCCACTCCGCTAGCGCACGATCGCGTCTACCGGCAGCTGCGCACCCGCATCATGCACGGAGATATTCCGCCCGGACACGCGCTGACGTTGCGGGGGATCGGGAAGGAATACGATGTATCGATGACGCCCGCCCGCGAATCCGTGCGCAGGCTGGTCGCGGAGGGGGCGCTGAGCATGTCTAACTCGGGGCGGATCTCCACGCCGCTGCTGAGCAACGAGCGGATCGAGGAACTGGCGGCGTTGCGGGCGCTAATCGAGGTCGAACTGGCGAGCCGGGCGCTGCCGCGGGCGCATCTGGCACTGATCGAGCGCCTCCAGAACATCAATGCCAAAGTTGCCGAAGCTGTCGCGCACCGCGATGCCGTCAGCTACATCCGCACCAATCTGGAATTTCACCGCACGCTCTATCTGCGGGCACAGGCTCCCGCGATGCTGGCGATGGCGGAGACTGTTTGGCTGCAAATGGGGCCGACGATGAATGCGCTTTACGGGCGGCTGCGGCGCACGGACCCGCCGCATTTCCACCGTTTGATCATTGCAGCGCTGCGGGCGGGGGACGAGCCGGGATTACGGCTGGCGGTGCGCTCGGATGTGACGCAGGGATTGCGAATGCTGGCGAGCTGAGCGCAGGTGTTTCGCGTTGCGCGGGCCGGACTTGAGTTTATCGGTTAAATGAATGTGGGGAGGATGCCGCCATGATCCGGTGGATGAACTCAGCTTGCTCCGGCGTATCGGGGACCGCTGTGCCGCGCATTTTGCTGATGTGGGCGATGGCAGTCCGGGGTGTGTGGCCGAAGTGGCCCAACACAGTGCAGGCGAGCATGCTGGAGCGGCCTATGCTGGCATAGCAGTGGATTGCCACGTGTTCGCCGCTGCGAATGCGGGTGGCGATGTCCGCAGCGAAGGACTGGAACGGCGCATGGTCCGGCAGGTGCATGTCGCGGATGGGGTGCGTCAGGAAGGAGAGACCGAGCGCTGTGCAGGCGGCGGCTTCTCCTGCGAGGCCGGTTTTAACGGCTTCAGCCGACTCAAGAAGGGAAATCACAGCGGTGATGCCAACGGCCTTTACGGAGGCGAGATCATCCGGGAGGCTGCGCGGGCGCGCCATGATCGACAGGCTGCCCGCCGCCGTGGTGAGAAGAGGAAAGAGAGTGCTCAGGCTGCGAGCCCTCTGTCGCCCATGTCGAGATATTTCTCGCGGCGGTCTTTGACGAGCGCTTTGGGATCTTTGCCGTCCAGCGAGGCGAGCATTTCCTTGATCGCTGTGGAAACTGCTGCGATCGCGGCAAGCGGATCGCGGTGTGCGCCGCCTTTGGGCTCTGGAATGATGCGATCGTTTACGCCAAGTTTTTGCAGATCCTGCGCGGTGAGGCGCAGCGCTTCGGCGGCTTCGCGCATCTTGTCCGCGTCTTTCCACAGGATCGAGGCGCAGCCTTCGGGGGAAATCACGGAATAGACGGAATGCTCCAGCATGGCCACGCGGTTGGCCGTGGCGAAGGCAACGGCTCCACCGGAGCCACCCTCCCCGATGATGACGCTGACCAGTGGGACACCGATTTCGAGACATTTTTGGGTGGCGCGGGCGATGGCCTCGGACTGGCCGCGTTCCTCCGCGCCTTTGCCGGGGTAGGCGCCCGGCGTGTCGACCAACGTGATGACGGGCAGGCCAAAGCGGTCGGCCATGTCCATCAGACGGACGGCCTTGCGGTAGCCCTCAGGGCGGGCCATGCCGAAGTTCCGCTCGATCCGGGTCTTGGTATCGTTACCTTTCTCGTGGCCGATCACCATGACGGGGCGATCGTTGAAACGGGCAAGGCCGCCCATGACTGCGTGATCGTCGGCGAAGTTCCGATCGCCTGCCAGCGGGGTAAATTCGGTGAATAGGGCGTCGATATAATCGCGACAGTGGGGGCGGTCTGGGTGCCGGGCCACCTGGCATTTGCGCCAAGGTGTAAGATTTTTGTAGAGATCATCGAGCATCTTGGCAGCTTTCTGATCGAGCGCGGCGGCCTCGGCGGTGACGTCCGTACCTGAATCACGCCGGGCCATCGCGCGCAGCTCTTCGGCTTTCCCTTCGATCTCGGCGAGGGGTTTTTCGAAATCCATATATTGGGTCATGCGGTCGCTCCGTCCTGCTTTTCGCTTATATGGGCCTGAATTGCGGGTGATGCAACGTCGCTCACGGTGCCAGCACGGGGTAGAGCGATGCGATCAGCAGGGCGGCCATGGTCCAGTTGTAGGCGCGCAGGCGGCGCGGATTGGTCAGGATCCGCTGGAGTTGCTGGCCTGCGATGGTCCAGATCGACACCGAGGGAAGATTGACCACGGCAAAGACGAGAGCGCCAGTCGCAAGCCACACGAGCGATGCGTCGCCGAGATAGACGGTGATTGCGGTGAGGGCCATGGCCCACGCCTTTGGATTGACCCACTGGAAGGCGGCGGCGGCTATGAAGCTGAGGGGTCTTCCTGCGCTTGCGTTTTTGCTCACCGGGGCGGCGTTGGCGATTTTCCAGGCAAGCCAGAGCATATACAGCACACTCGCGATTTTGAGGACTGTGTAGATCACTGGAAAAAGGTCGAAGACCTGAACCAGCCCAGCACCCACGGCGAAGAGCATCACCATGAAGCCTACGGAGATACCGAGCATATGGGGAATTGTGCGGACAAAGCCGAAGTTAGCCCCCGATGCCATCAGCATCAGGTTGTTGGGCCCCGGCGTGGAGGAGCTGACGAAGGCGAAAAGAGTGAGGGCGGTGAGGGCTTCAAATGTCATGCAGGCAGCTTTGCGCCAAATTGGCGGGGGATGGAATTGTTAATTTCTTGGCACCGTTTGGAGTGTTTTTGGAAACAATCTCGGGGCGGCTGCGGGATTGACCGAAGCACGAAGCGCGAAACAGACTGTTTCCAGCCGCTCGCTTGCATCTGGCAGCAGGACTACGACGAATAAGGCAAGACTGTGTTGAAAAGGGGGCCTAATATGACTTTGGTTAATTATTTGCTGGTTGGGATTTTGGGGACAATCGTCGCGATCGCGCTCTATGCAGCGCGGTGGGATATGTCGAGCGAAGCTGCACCACAGATGGCGCCGGGCATCTTCACGGCGACCTGATACTAACCCAAATAATGCGAAAACGGCCCGCCGAGTGGTGGGCCGTTTGCTGTTGTTCGCAGCTTCGTTCAGCCCGCGATCATCTCGGATTGGCGCACGATGACTTCGGCCTGTTTGATGGACGCGATGTCGACGAGTCGGCCCTTGTAGACGGTTGCACCTTCGCCGTTTGCCTTTGCCTGCTCCATCGCGGCGAGGATTTCGCGGGCTTCCGCAACGGCTTCGTCCGACGGGGTGAAGACTTCGTTTGAAATTGCGATCTGCTTGGGGTGGATCGCCCATTTGCCGACCATGCCCAGCGTGGCGGAGCGACGGGCCTGTGCGCGGCAGCCTTCATCGTCGGAGAAATCACCAAACGGGCCATCGACCGGCAGGATGCCGTGCGTGCGGCAGGCGGCGACGATGGCGGTTTGCGCCCAGTGCCAGGGATCGGACCAGTGCTTGGTTCCGTCGTGGAGCATGTAATAGTTTTCTTGCGTGCCGCCGATTCCGGTGGTCTGCATGCCCATGGAGGCAGCATAGTCGGCGGCGCCGAGGCTCATCGCCTCAAGCCGGGGAGAGGCGGCGGCGATTTCGTTTACAT
>JAGXHD010000204.1 GCA_024636395.1 Sulfitobacter sp. | reverse complement strand
TTTCATCTTCCAGCATCAGGACGATGTCACTCAAAGGTGCGCGGTCTTCCTGCTGGAAAGAGGGGCCTGAAAGCGCCGCGAGGACGACCAACCCCGCAAGACCGCGCAAGGGCCAGCCTCTCAACCCGCGTACCAGTGCCAAGATCACCCCAATGGCGGCGATGACGGCAACCATGACCAACAGGGGCCACGGAACGAGTGGATCGAATACGATACTGGATGTCATTGGCCCAACCTGTCCAAAAGGGCAGGCACATGGACCTGGTCCGATTTATAATTGCCCGTCAAAACATGCATCACCAGATTGATGCCGAAACGGTAGGCGATCTCGCGTTGCCGTTCACCGCTGAAGCCGCGTCCGATGGGCAGCAGCGGGGCACCGCCCGCATTCACCGCCCAAGCGGATGCCCAATCGTTGCCGCCGATTACCACGGGAGTGACGCCATCGTTTAGGTCGCGGAACGGCATTCCCTCGATCTGCTCTGCGTTTGGATCGGCTGCTTCGACCCAGACATCGCGGCTGTTGTGCCGTCCCGGAAAATCCTGAAGCAGATAGAACGTGCGGGTGATTACATGATCCGCCGGAAGCGGCTCTAATGCAGGGATATCCAGGGGGGCTGCCAACTCTTGAAGCTTCCGTCCATTCGGGCTTGAGGCGCCAAAACTGGCGGTGTCTGCATCGCGCGTGTCGAACAGGATCATCCCGCCGGAGCGCAGATAGGTGTTGAGCTTGACGTAGGCTTCCGCTGAAGGCGTCGGCTGGCGTGGGGTTATCGGCCAATAAAGGATCGGGAAGAAGGCGAGTTCATCCGTTTCCAGATTGACCCCCAGAGGCGGGGAGGGCTCGACAGACGTGCGAAAGAACAGCGTATCGCTGAGACCGGTGAGGCCCGCGAGTGCGATCTCGTCGACTTGGGGGTCGCCCGTAATGACATGGCCTAGCGTGAGTTCCGAGGTCGCCGAGAGCGCGAAGGCTTCTGCGGCTGTTTGCGCATCGGCAGCAGGGGCGCCGAAGAGCATGAGAGCGGCCAGAGCGGTGGCAGGAGCGTTGCTGCGGCTCAAAAGGCGGCCAGATAGTGCCAGCGATACCACGACATCGGCCAACAACAGCAGGATCGCGAGGCTCAGGAGCCACCCTACAACGGGTTGTTCGGGTGCTACCGCAAGGCCTCTCACGGGCACGTCGGAGGGCCAGCTTGTCGGGGTGAGTGTGGACTCGGCTGTCAGCACATTGCGTGCAAGGGTTCTGTCACCGGAGGTATAAAGGCCGGGTGGCAATAAAGGCCCTGTCGGGTCTTGCACGAGGGCGGGACCGTCGATGCCGGGCAGAGAGCCCGCATCGGACAGGCTGCCAAAACCATCCAGCACGCGGCGCGGGATCCATGTGGTACCCTCGAGCGCCGCGACAGTCGCGCTCGCGGCAGAAGAAGACACCGCCAGCCTCTCCATCATTTCCACGAAAAGACCCGAAAGCGGCAGCGTTGACCATTCCGCCGTGGCAGTCACGTGAAAGAGGACGATCTGGCCTTGCCCCACGTTCTTTCGCGTCACGAGCGGCGTGCCATCGCTGAGTGAGGCGATCACGCGCTCCGCCAGTGTAGGATCCGGCTGCGCCATGACCTGTGCGCTCACCGTTACATCGTCGGGAACCGTCAGCCCGAAGAAAGGAGAAGCGTTTGAGAACGCAGAGAGGCCCTTCGGCTCCCCCCAACTCATCGCACCACCGACACTGCGGCCGCCGGCACGCAGGCGCACCGGCATCAGAGGATCTTCGTCAATCCGCGAGATATCCGAAGCGGCGATGCGCGGACCGGCAAATCGTACCAGCATCCCGCCGTTCTCGATCCATTCGGTGAGCGGCGCGGCCTCGCCCTCGGACAGTGTCGCAACATCAGCCAGAACGATCACATCGGGATTGGCTGGCAAAATGTCACTGAGGCTGCCGTCGATCAGGTCCGCAGTAGGCGCGAGCGCCTGCTCGATGTAGTGCAGCGGCGACAAAAGCTCTAAGCCCTCGCGGCTTTCGCGCGCTGAGATCAGGGCGACCTCGCGCCGCCGCAGGCCATCATCGCTGAGCGTACTGGCCCCGGCGGAGCGCTGGCCTGCAATGTCAAATCTGGTGATCCGCGCGCGCAATTCCGATGGAAGCACGATGGCGGTCTCTGCCTCTGTCGCTCCCTGTTCGAAAGTCGCCGTGGCAGTGGCCAGAATACGCGCGTTTCCCGCTGGATCGCGGCCCTGCGCCTGTACAACGATTTCCCGTTCTTCCCCGGCTGTGGCACGCAGCATGCGCAGCTGGACGGCGCCATCCTCGTAGGTAGCCGGCAGCATGGCGAGCACGTTCAGCGCCGTCTGGTAGGCTTCGACCGTGCCACGCTCTTGCAGGAGTTCCAGAAGATCATCGCGGTTGGCGTAATCCAGCGTGTCGCTGAACCAAAGCGTGTCGAAAGTTCCCAATCCCTCGACAGCCGCTTGTGCCGTCACGAGCATCTCTTCGCTCGGCTGCCACGGGGCGGGGTTTAGACCTGCCAGCCTGTTTCGCCACGCATCTGCAGATTGGAAAACGGGCGTATCGGGCCGTGTTAGGGTCAAAAAGCCCACGGTGCGGCCCAAGCGGCTCGCGCGGGTGAGCTGGGCGTCGATTGCCTCTTGCTGCTGGGGCCAGCGGGTCGCTCCGGCCCATGAGCCATCCAAGACAAAAAGGATCGGGCCGTTGCCCTCCGCCTGCTCCGCTTCCGGGTTCAGCACCGGCCCGGCGAGGCCAATGATGATTGCGGCAACGGCCAGCATGCGCAACAGGAGCAGCCACCACGGGGTGCGGTCCGAGACGGTCTCGTCGTCTTTGAGGCCCAAAAGAAGCGCCACACCGGGAAAGCGGCGTTTAATCGGTGCGGGTGGTACAGCGCGCAGCAGAAGCCACAAAATCGGCAGCGCTGCCAGTGCCAGCAAAAGCCAAGGCGCGGTGAAGCCTATGCCGCCCAGAACCATCATGCCGCCACACCCCGTGCATCAAGCGCGCCATACAGCCACAGCAAACCGGCTTGTGCCGGCGTGTTGGTGTGGTGAATGCCGTAGCGCCAACCCGTCAGCGCGCAGAGCGATTGCAGCTCCGCCTTGCGCTCGGCCAGCCGCGCCAGATAGCGGTCCTTTAGATCGTTAGCCTTGAGCGTCTCGTGGCTGATCGTACCACCCATGGATTGGAAAATGGTGCGACCGGTGAAGGGAAATGCCTCTTCTGAAGGGTCGAGCACGTGGCACAACACCCCGCGCACGCCACGGTCTGCCGCTTTGGTGAGGGCGGTTCGCACGCCGTCGATATCACCCATGAAATCGGAGATGAACACAGCACGTGCATGCGGAATCATCGCGCGGTGCTCCGGGGGAGAATATTCTGCCGCGTCATCGCGGCAAAACATCTGCGCCAGCGCAAGGATCTGCGGACGCCCGGAACGGGGTGGCAATTCGGTGCCCGTCAGCCCTACGCGTTCGCCGCCCCGGTTGAGCAGGATCGCCGCCGCAAGCGACAGCACACGCGCACGATCAATCTTTTGCGGGATCGCGTCGTCCGAGGTGAACCGCATGGATGCGCCCTGATCGACCCAGAGCATCACCGATTGCGCGATTTGCCATTCGCGCTCGCGCACAAACTCCGTATCGCCCATGGCGGAGCGCCGATAGTCGATGGCACGGCGGCTGTCGCCCACCTGCGCGGGGCGGTATTGCCAGAAATCATCCCCCGTGCCTGCACGCCTGCGGCCGTGTGCGCCCAGAAGAACGGCACCGGCCAGATGCTCCGCCCGGGCCAAAAGCGCGGGAAAGGCCGCTGCTTCGGTCTCGGACGAGGCGCGCAGGGCGAGGGGATCACTCATGCAACGGCGGCTTTTGGCGTTGCAAGGGCGGCTGCCGTTTCGTCGATTAGCGCGGTGAGGCTGTCGCCCCGCGCCCGCGCCGCGAAGTTGAGCGCCATCCGGTGGACCAGCACGGGCCGCGCCATGTCGATCACGTCCTCGGCGGAGGGCGCAAGGCGGCCCTGCAACAACGCGCGCGCCCGCACGGCGAGCATCAGCGCCTGCGCCGCTCGCGGGCCGGGGCCCCAGGCGACAGTGTCCTTGACGCGCTTGCTTGCGCCATCTTCGTCGGGACGGAATGCGCGGACCAGATCGAGTATCATCTCCACCACACTCTCGCCTACGGGCATCCGGCGCAGCAGTTGCTGCGCGGCCAGAAGTTCGCCTGACGTGAAAACCTCGACCGATTGTGCCTCCGCCTCGCCAGTGGTCGCGATCAGAATATCCCGCTCCGTCGCGCGGTCAGGGTAGCCGATGTCGATCTGTACCAAGAAACGGTCGAGCTGTGCTTCGGGCAGCGGATAGGTGCCCTCCTGCTCGATCGGGTTTTGCGTGGCGAGGACGTGGAATGGCTTGCCCAAGGGCCGACTTTTGCCTGCAACAGTCACTGTTTTTTCCTGCATCGCCTGCAACAGTGCCGATTGCGTGCGCGGGCTGGCGCGGTTTATCTCGTCGGCCATCAAAAGCTGACAAAACACCGGTCCCTCGATGAAGCGGAATTTGCGGGCGCCCGTCTCGTCCGTGTCGAGCACTTCGGACCCGAGGATATCGGCGGGCATCAGATCGGGGGTGAACTGCACGCGTTTGCCGTCCATGCCCATTACGGTACTCAGCGTCTCGACAAGGCGCGTCTTGCCCAGGCCGGGCAGACCCACCAGCAGACCATGCCCGCCGCACAGCAGCGCGGTTAGCGTGAGCTCCACAACACGTTCCTGTCCGATGAAACGTGCAGTGATCGAGTTGCGCGCCTCGCCAAGCTTTTCTCCCAAGGTTTCGATCTGCGCGACCATGTCTTCCATGGCTTGTGTATCCGCTTGGGTCATGACTTCTCCGCTCCGAAGGTTATATGTCTATGATGTAAGTGTATCTCGAATAGAGGGAATGGCAAAAGCAATGAGCGGACAAAAAACTGTGACCCCTTCGGCAGAAAGCCTCGCAGCCTCCATAAAAGCCACAAAAACACGCGGTTTACCGCCGGTAGAAAAGTGGGATCCGCCCTTTTGCGGCGATATAGATATGGAAATTCGTCGCGACGGGACATGGTTTTACGAAGGCACGCCCATCGGGCGGCCCGGTTTGGTCAAATTGTTCGCCTCGATTCTGATCCTTGAGGAGAATGCCTATTTTCTCGTCACCCCGGTCGAGAAAGTTGGAATCCGTGTGCAGGACGCGCCGTTTGTCGCAGTCGATTTCGAGGCTTCCGGGGAGGGTGAACAGCAGCGCCTGACCTTCACCACCAATCTTGGAGATATCACCGTAGCGGGCCCTGATGCGCCCCTGCGCTTCGAGCGTGATACTGAGACCGGCGAGCCGTCGCCCTACGTCCTCGTGCGCCGCAATCTCGAAGGGCTGATCGACCGTAAAAGCTTTTACCGGCTGGTAGAACTAGGGGTGCACCACGAGGACTGGTTTGGTGTCTGGTCGGGCGGAACATTCTTTGGCATCATTCCCTCGGCGGAGTTGCCGCCCGAGGAGTGATCATGAAAGCCGCCGCCAACCTGTCCCATTTGTGGCCAGAGCTTCCCTACCTGGATCGGTTCGATGCGGCGGCCACAGCAGGCTTCACGGCAGTGGAGGTGTTGTTCCCCTATGATGTACCCGCAAAGGAGACGCAGCGCGCCTTGACGCTGGGCGGTCTGGAGATGGTACTGATCAACGCGCCGCCCCCGAATTATACGGGCGGTGCGCGAGGCTTCGCCGCCGTCGCCGGAGATGAAGCACGCTTCGCCCATGACATGCGTCGTGCGGGGCGCTACGCGCAGGCACTGCGGGTGCCGATGATCCATGTGATGTCCGGCGTGGCAGCGGGCGACGATGCGAAAGCCGTGATGATCGCCAATCTGAAAAAGGCAGCCGAGGTTGCCCATGCGGGACTGACCCTCACACTAGAGCCGCTTTGTCCCGAATCCTTCCCCGACTACTTCCTCAACGATTATGCTCTTGCAGCTGAGATCATCGTGGCAGTGGATGCGCCCAACGTCCGGCTGCAATTCGACAGCTACCACGCCCAGATGATCCACGGTGATGCGGTTGCGGTGTTCAATACGTACCGTGAGTTGATCGTCCATGCCCAGCTTGGTGATACGCCTGCGCGCGGCGCGCCGGGGACTGGGGATGTGGATTTTGCCGCGCTGTTCGAGGCCATGCGCGCCGCGAAGTACAGTGGATGGATCAGCGGAGAATATACGCCAGGTCCGTCGACCGAAGCGACGTTGGGATGGATGACCCAGCTCTGAGGGCTTCTGGCCTCTCTGAGTAGGCAGCTTCAGCGATTTCCATACATGTCTGCCGTCGCTTTCCACCATTTCTTGACAACGAGCAGGAGCCTCATCACGCTCGAAATCTCATCAGGAGGAGGAAACACGATGACACAGACACAAACGATCAAGGTGCCGCATCTGGGAGGATCGCAGATCGGATACCGCATGGCACAGCCCTATGACGCGTCCAAGCCTACGTTGGTGATGGTAAATTCTTTCAGCACTTCGGCGGATCTCTACACCCCTCAATTCGAGGACGAAACCCTGAGCGGGATGGCAAACCTGCTGGCAATCGAGCTCTTTGGCCACGGCGACACCCGCAGCCCGTCAGAGCAGTTTACCTATTGGGACACGTCCATCGCCAATCTGATGGTGATGGATGCACTGGGGGTCGGCGATGCCTTCGTGCTGGGCACCTCGCAGGGCGGCTGGGTCGCGGCGCGCATGGCCTTGCTGCAACCGGACCGCATCAAAGGGATTATGCCGCTGGGCACCTCGATGGATTACGAGAGCCAGCGGTCGCACGAGATGGGCTGCTGGAACGGCGACGAGGCTTGTACTCCGGTGATCGAACAGCTCTCCGATCCGGTCGGTGAAGATTGGACAGTGTCCGGCGATTTCACCGATTTCATCCTGTCAGCGGGCATTGGCGGGCCCGCATCCGAGGAGCAGCGCCAGCATTGGCATAAGGTGCACAGACAGAACTATGCAGGCGATGCCGGGCGCAAGCGGCTGCTGATGTCGGCAATCAACCTGCGCGATCGCGACGGGCTGCACGGGCGCTTGTCGTCCGTCACCGGCCCCGTGATGTGGATGCACGGTACGTCCGATCAGGTTTATTCGGTGGCCAACGCGGAGCATGAAATCAAGCTGTTTACCAATTCCAGAGACGCAAGGGTTCAGATTGTGGAGGGCGGTCAGCACTTCCTGTCGGCGTCCCATCCAGACGTCGTGAACGCTGCTGCGGCAGAATTCATCGGGACTTGGGCCTGACAAAAGCGCGGCGGCAGGAGGGCTACACCTTCCTGCCGCCACAGAAGCCGATCAATGCGCTTGCGCCCAATTCGCGCCCGTGCCGGCATCGACGCTGAGTTTTACATCCAGTTTCACCACGGGATCGGAGGCGTTTTCCATCACATCGCGTGCGGCATCGATAAGCGCCTCTTCAGCGCCATTCTCCACCTCGAACAGCAATTCGTCGTGGACCTGCAACAGCATCTTGGCGGGCATGCCCTCGATCGCTGCCGGCATCCGGATCATCGCGCGGCGGATCACATCGGCTGCGGTGCCCTGAATTGGCGCGTTGATCGCGGCACGTGCGGCGAAGCCCGCGCGCGGGCCCTTTGAGCCGATCTCTGGCGTGTGGATCTTGCGTCCAAACAGGGTCTGAACGTAGCCATGCTCTTTGGCAAACGCTTTGGTGTCATCCATATAGGTGCGAATGCCAGGGAACCGCTCGAAATAGCGGTCGATGAAGCCCTGCGCCTCGGCGCGTGGGATACGCAGGTTTCGGGCGAGTCCAAAGCCGGAGATGCCGTAGATGACGCCAAAGTTGATCGCCTTGGCCTGACGGCGAATATCCGGCGTCATCTCGTCCAGCGGCACGTTGAACATCTCGCTTGCCGTCATCGCGTGAATGTCGAGACCATCTGCGAAGGCCTGCTTCAGCGCGGGCAGATCGGCGATATGGGCCAACAGGCGCAGTTCGATTTGGGAGTAGTCCAGCGCAACTAGAACCCTGCCCTCCTCCGCGACAAAGGCTTCGCGGATGCGGCGGCCTTCCTCACTGCGGATCGGGATATTCTGCAGGTTTGGATCGGTCGAGGCAAGGCGGCCGGTGGAGGCGCCCGTGATGGAATAGGACGTGTGCACACGCCCTGTTTCCTTGTTGATATGGTCTTGCAGGGCATCTGTGTAGGTCGATTTGAGCTTGCTGAGCTGCCGCCAGTCGAGGACCAGACCGGGCAGTTTGTGCTCGGTCGCCAGATCCTCCAGAACGTCGGCGCCGGTGGCGTAGGCGCCGGTCTTGCCCTTTTTGCCGCCCTCCAGCCCCATCTCGTCGAACAAGATCTCGCCCAGCTGCTTGGGTGAGCCCACGTTGAACGAGCGACCGACGGCCTCATGGATCTCCGCTTCTAGACCCGCCATCTTTTGGGCAAAGGCGTTGGACATGCGGCTGAGCGTATCGCGGTCGACCTTGATGCCGTAGCGCTCCATCTGTGCCAGCACGGGCACCAGCGGCCGCTCCATCGTCTCATAGACGCGCGTGGTTTGCGCGCGGTGCAGCATCGGCGTGAACATCTGCCACAGACGCAGGGTGATGTCGGCGTCCTCGGCGGCATAAGGCACGGCATCCTCCAGCGGCACCTTGTCGAAGGTGACCATGGATTTGCCGGACCCCAGCAGCGGCTTGATCGGCAGGGGCGTGTGGCCCAGATAGCGCTCGCTCAGCGTGTCCATCCCGTGACCGTGCAGGCCCGCGTGCATCGCGTAGGACATGAGCATCGTATCATCGAAGGGGGCCAAGGTGATGCCCAGCTGTGCGAAAATCTTGGCATCGTATTTCATGTTCTGCCCGATCTTGAGGATCGTTGGATCCTCCAGCATCGGCGTCAGCATCTGCAAAGCGTCTTCGGTTTTCATCTGCCCTTCAGCCAAGTCGTCGGAGCCGAACAGATCGTCCGAGCGGCTCGCCTTGTGGATGAGCGGGATGTAACAAGCCTCGCCCGCGTCTACGCACAGGCTGATGCCGACCAGATCTGCGGTCATCTCGTCCAGTCCGGTGGTCTCCGTATCCACGGCGACGTAGCCGCGCGCGTAGATCCGGTCGATCCACTTTTGCAGCGCCTCCGCATCGCCCACCTGAGTGTAGGTCGCCTTGTCAAACGGAATCACCTCGATTTCGGGCGCATCCGCGCTTGGCGCAGGCTCGGGTATTGCGGGCGCTTCGACCTTGAGCGCTTCAGCGATGCGCTTGGTCAGCGTCCGGAATTCCATCTCGGTGAGAAATTTCAGGAGCTTTTCGGGGTCGGGCTCGCGCACTTCCAGATCATCGAGCGTGAAATCCAGCGGCGTCTTGTCATCAAGCAGAACCAGCTTGCGCGACAGGCGGATCTGATCCGCATTGTCGATCAGGGTCTGGCGGCGCTTGGGCTGCTTGATCTCGCCCGCGCGCTCGAGTAGCGCATCGAGATCGCCGTACTCGTTGATCAGCAGGGCTGCTGTCTTGATGCCGATGCCGGGCGCACCGGGCACGTTATCGACTGAGTCGCCCGCAAGCGCCTGCACATCCACCACTCGCTCGGGGTAAACCCCGAATTTGGCATGAACGCCATCACGGTCGATCGTGTTGTTCTTCATCGCGTCAAACATCTCGACCCCGCCGCCGACCAATTGCATCAGATCCTTGTCGGAGGAAATGATGGTGCAGCGCCCGCCAGCCGCGCGCGCCTGAACGGCAAGCGTTGCGATGATGTCGTCGGCCTCATAACCTTCCTTCTCTTCGCAAGCGATGTTGAAGGCCACGGTGGCTTCGCGCGTCAGGGGGATTTGCGGACGCAATTCCTCGGGCATCGCCTCACGGTTGGCCTTGTACTGGTCGTACATGTCGTTGCGGAAAGTATGGGAGCCCTTATCGAAGATCACCGCGACATGCGTCACATCCCCGCCTGCGTTTCCTTCGACGTAGCGTTGCAGCATGTTGCAGAAGCCCGAAACCGCCCCGATCGGCAGCCCGTCGGATTTGCGCGTGAGCGGCGGAAGTGCATGATAGGCGCGGAATATGAAAGCGGAGCCGTCGATCAGATGAAGGTGGTGCCCTTTGCCAAATGCCATGTGTCGTGCTCCCTGCGCTGCGGTGAGCCCTCTTTTGCCACGGCTAAGGCCCGCTCACCAGTGCGGGATCAGACTTTGCCTTCAAAATCTTCGTGGATGAATTTGCAATCGCAGTAGCCACATTCGACCCAGCCACGGTCTGTGGGGATCTGGAGCCAGACGCGGGGATGACCCAGCGCGCCTTCTGCGCCGTCACATGACACACGGTACGTGGCGACGATACGGGTTTCGGGTGCGCTCATTGTCATGTCAGGCCCTTCGGGTATCGGCATTTCGGTTTGCGCCGTTATGACCAATGCGCGCCTTGCGGGCAAGGGTGGGCCGCGCGGATCGGCCCGGATTTTGCGCAAGTGGGACCCACAGCCGTAAAATTCCACCTACAATTCCGTGCTTGGGGATTAAATGGTTCACGTCCCGCTGCGGCGTAGGTACAAGGCCCTGAGATTTTGTCCTCAAAAAGAGCCTTATTGCCCATGTCAGTCCCTAAACCAGTTGTGTTGTGCATCCTCGATGGTTGGGGCATCGGCAGCGGAGCCAATGGCGACGCCCCTGCGCTGGCACATACGCCGCAAATGGACCGGCTGATGGCGACCTGCCCGGCAGCGACGCTTACGACATATGGCCCCGATGTGGGCCTGCCGCGCGGGCAGATGGGCAACTCGGAGGTGGGGCATACCAACATCGGCGCAGGCCGGGTCGTGGCGATGGATCTGGGCCAGATCGATTTGGCGATAGAACAGGGCAGTTTTGCTGTGCATCGCCCCTTGCTTGATTTCATCGATGCGCTGAAAGCCACGGGCGGCACCGCGCATCTGATGGGTCTCGTCTCGACGGGCGGTGTTCACGGTCATATCTCGCATATGATTGCCGCGGTCGAAGCCATTACACGGGCCGGTGTGCCTGTTGTGATCCACGCGCTGGGCGATGGGCGCGACGTGGCGCCACAATCGCTGCTCGGCGATCTGGACGCACTGACCAAAGCCTTACCTCCGGCGGCCCGGATCGTGACCCTTACAGGCCGCTATTTCGCGATGGACCGCGACAACCGCTGGGATCGTGTTGCGCAGGCGCATGGGGTTATCGCGCATGGGCGCGGCGCTGCTGTCCCCAGTGCGCAGGATGCGGTGCAGACCTCCTATGATGCCAAGATCACGGATGAATTCATCAAACCGCACGTGATCGGGGAGTATGGCGGCGTGCGGGACGGGGACGGGTTTTTCTGCCTCAATTTCCGCGCCGACCGTGCGCGCGAGATTATGGCAGCGCTGTCTGCGCCCGCGTTCGATAGATTCGATCGGGGCCCACGTCCCGCTTGGGCCGCTGTCATGGGCATGGCGGAGTATTCAACAGATCACAGCATCTATATGACCACGATGTATTCCAAGCCCGAGATCATAAACACGCTTGGCGCCTGGGTCGCGGCCAAAGGTTTGCGGCAGTACCGTCTCGCGGAGACCGAAAAATATCCCCACGTGACCTTTTTTCTGAACGGCGGTGCCGAGGAGCCGGAGGTGGGCGAGGACCGTTTCATGCCGCTGTCGCCGAACGTCGCGACCTATGATCTCCAGCCGGAGATGTCATCGGCGCAGGTGACCGATAAGCTCGTTGCTGCGATCGAGGCGCAATACGACCTGATCGTGGTCAATTATGCCAACCCTGATATGGTCGGGCATACTGGCGACCTTGCGGCTGCCATCACGGCCTGTGAAGCCGTCGATGCAGGGCTTCAGCTTGCTCTGGACGCGCTGGAGCGGGTGGGCGGCGCGATGATCGTGACAGCGGATCACGGCAACTGTGAGATGATGACTGATCCCGAAACAGGCGGACCCCACACCGCACATACGCTCAATCCTGTGCCCGTTGTCGTGACGGGGGCTCCCGCCGGTGCCGCCCTGCGGAAAGGACGGCTGGCGGATCTGGCGCCGACGGTGCTGGCGCTTATGGGGCTCGATCAGCCGCCGGAGATGACCGGCGAAAGCTTGCTCGTATGATCCTGCGCGCGGCCCTTCTGGCGTTGGCTTTTGCGGGCCCTGCTGCGGCGCAAAGTGATGCGTCTGAGCAGGCGCGCGCGGCGGTCGCGATGCTGGAGGCGGCAACGGCGCAGCTGGACGCAGCGGAGGGGGCGCGCGACCGTGTGCAGGCGCTGACAGAGACGATACAGGCTTTTGAGACGGGCCTTGCCGCCATGCGCACGGGCCTGCGGCAGGCAGCCATTCGGGAGGCGCAGCTCAGCGCACGACTGGCTGCACGGGACGGCGAAGTGGGGCAGCTGCTGGCTGCATTGCAAAGCATCGGCACAACGACCCCCAAGGCGCTGCTGCATCCCGATGGACCAACGGGCACGGCAAGGGCGGGGCTGCTGCTCGCGGAGCTGACACCCGCGCTCAACCGACGCGCCGATCAACTTCGCCGCGATCTCGATGACGTGCAGACGCTTCGCACCCTGCAAACTGACGCCGAAGTGCGCCTGCGTGCCAGCCTCACATCCGTGCAGGAAGCGCGCAGTGCGCTCAATCAGGCGATGGCGGAGCGCACCGATTTGCCCAAGCGCTTCACCGAAGATCCCGTCTCGACCGCAATTCTCATCGCTTCAACCGAGACACTGGACGGGTTTGCCTCCGGCCTGTCGCAAATCGTCACGGACGAGGACCCCAGTGTGGAGGCACCGATTGGTATCGACGGCCAGATCGGCACGCTTCCGCTCCCCGTACAAAGTGTTGTGCTGCGCGGCATGAACGAGGCGGATGCTGCGGGCATCGTCCGGCCAGGCCTGCTGCTGGCGACACGCCCGCGCGCCGTTGTCACATCGCCAACTGCTGCAACCATCCGCTACCAAGGTCCCCTCATGGATCTGGGCAATGTGATGATCCTTGAACCACGCGCGGATACGTTGTTTGTATTGGCGGGACTCGAAACGGTATACGGCGAGATCGGTCAGGTAATCGCCGCTGGAACGCCGATTGGCCTTATGGGGGGGGCGGACGCATCCGGTGAATTGTCAACTGTTGGTGATGGCACTGGTGCTGCGCGCTCGGAAACGCTCTATATAGAAGTCAGACAGGACAATGTCCCACAAGATCCCGCATCTTGGTTCAGGACCGACAAGGATGGATAGATAAATGAAGAAGTTTTTGATGGCCGCCGCTGGTGGTACGGTTGCTGGGATTATCGCCACGACCCAAATCGCAGCGCCCCTGCTGGCGCAGGAAGCGGCG
>JAGXHD010000203.1 GCA_024636395.1 Sulfitobacter sp. | reverse complement strand
CCGCCCACCTGCGCCAGAGGCCATCATCCAAATGGACCAACAGCCAATCATGCACTACCTTTTACCATGCACAACTCAGGTGGGGCTGCTCAATACCAAGCCATTGCTCGCAGAAAATGTCCCAAATAATGATGACGTGAGGGCCCAAAACACTTCGGACACACGCTGGCTCCGATGTGAGGAAGCGGGTTTCAAGTGATCTATGAGGTCTACCTACCTCAGTTGGCCATCAAATTGATCTTGTTGCGTTTATCCAATTGCATCAGCGCGCGATCAAAAGTGGGCCGGACACGTTGTGTCTTGCTGGAATTTGGACGAATAGGGCGTCCCATGGTGATTGAAAATATATCGCCAAGCCCTGCATTCTCTATCAGTTTCAACTGCCTGAAAGCCGTATCGATACGATCTTCGACGTCCAACCAGACATTTACCAAATCATCAGTTGCGATACACATAAACACCCCAGATCCGATATAGGCGTCCAGAAGGCGCTTATCTGATGTAACTGCGGATATTAACCTCGACACTTCCGCAAGCACACGCAGGGCATCGCGGCCTGAAAACTCATCATGCAGGATGTCGAAAGCATTGATGCGGAGTGCGAAAACGGATGTTTCGTCAATTCGGTCTCGAGCTAGTTGAGAAAGATAGTTGCCAAGCGAAAAAGGATCGGTGTGTTGCTCGAGACCTTGGATCATCACGGCATCCGCAGCATCGAAATCATAGGAACCAAACTTTTCCGGCAGAAATCCTGGCAATGCTTCGACGGTAAAAAACTTGCAGGAATCGCGCATCATGCGTTCAGCAATTTGAATGCGGGTGCCGATGGCTTTAACGTCGAAGGGCTTCGTAATATAATCGTTAGCACCCGCCGAAAAGGCACTTTCGATCGATTTTGAATCGGACTTTGCCGTTAGCATTATGATTGGTGTACGGCGGTAATCTGATATTTTCCTGATATTTTCGCAAAGTTGGATGCCGTTCATTTCAGGCATTTCAATATCAAGGATCAGCACATCGAAGCGTTCATTGGAAAAGGAAAGGATCTCCATTGCAGCGTTACCGGATGCCGCAACACAAATATCGTAGTGGCCTTCTTGACGCAAAATCGCTGGGACCAAGCTCAAGATGACAGGATCATCGTCCACGACTAAAATTTTCATCTTCACATCCCCTTAGCTGTTGGCATCAAAGCTGATCGTACATTGATCTTCGTTAACGCTGAGGTTGCACAGACTTGTGCTAAAAGTGGGGCATATTTGCGAAATGTTTGCCGTTTTGTTTCCTTAATTCACCGGTACGGCGCTCAATTTTTGAATATGAAATCAGAGGATCGGGCTCTTGATGCTTCGTTACACTCTTTTGTGGCTACGATTGTTTCGCCCGACAACATGAGCAACCGTATGCGCTTTGGGTTCAGCTACCAGTTTGCGAGATTGTAAGGCTTAGCACAAAATTATCTGCCCAGAAGGTGTGTGCCGAAAAAGGACGGCTACAGGATCTGTGCGCGCGGATTTCTGCAGCACTGCCCAGCGATATAATCTCCTAACCACTCGGAACAGGCCAGCATTTTATGGATATAAGAGGGTTCCTAAACTTGAATGTCCGGCAGCCTGCGTATTCAAAGAACATCACAGCGGGTTCGATCTTTGCTTTCAAGAGCGACGTTCTCTTTCCAAGACCATATTTGCATAGCTGAGACATAGGTACCCATACCCGCAAGACAGCTTTTGACGTACACCCCACAACGCGGTGCACGCGCCAGCACGAGCTGTCATCTGCTGTGACTTCGTGCAGTTTTCCAAAGGCGCAACCTTGATCCCTGTGCATATGAGATCTCTATATGTGCAGATATGCACAGCAGAAAATCACTGTAAAACATAATATTACAGACACTCACCTAAGCGTGACCAAGAAAAGTGAAACCTAATTCAAATTCGGTGCGTTGATACACCAGAGCCGACGAGATCGGCACCGCAACTCAAGTTAGGAACGTTTTATGACCAAGACACTGATGATTATCTCCGCCGCCATCATGGCAACCGCAGCACCTGCATTTGCACGGGGCATGGAAGGCCACACGTCGGTATTCTCCGACAGCGTGAAGAACAGCTCCGACGCCGCGACCTACACACAGGACGTGCAGACTCAGCAAAACGCCTTCATGGCAACCGATGCCCCTGAAAGTGTCGCTTTGGGCAACACGCCTGACGGCCGTACTGTGTTCATCACGTCCCCGCAGAGCCGTGACATCACCGAGAGAGGCCCGAGCCGCTAATCGCGAAGGACTTTTATAGTTAATACCTGGGGCCGCCATTCTTTGGCGGCCCCATTCTTTATGAGAGGGTAAAACTGCCGTCCCAGTGCTGCTGTACCGTAGATTCGAAGCACGCACAGCTCTTGATCTTAGCCTCCTTGGTTACGCGAGACTGAGCCATGGTCGCGACGAATTTGTGTAACTTCAAATCTGTCTACACCTTAGCATGGCACGGCCTCCTTGTCTGAATGACCAGTCTGAATTCTCAGCCTGATTGTTAAGCCATCGCGCGGCTTAATGCTTGTCCAATTTGCCGATCACATTAAGCGACGAACCTTAGGAACGTAGCTGATCAATGACGGGGATGTGCGTGCGACCACTGTACTCAATTGTTTTGCCTAGGAAATTCAATGCTGCCTTGCGAGCAGGGCGCTTGGTAGCGAAGCTTTCAGAGACTTCCCATTCATCCGCTGAGGAAGTTTGCCAGCAAGCATTCCATCCTCAAAAGGATGACGAAGCCTGCGCATCACATGATCTTCTGACTCCACGAGGTAATTTGTGTTCATATACTTCAGTCCGCACCAGACAGTGATGAGGCGCTATCTCGCAAGCCATAGAACCCTGCGCGGCCTGTAACGCAACACCCAGAAGCGAAACATCTCTTTTTGCGCGGTTCGTCGTTACGCTTCGTCCGTCTGCACGGATCTGGATGAGCGGATTGATCGCACCCTAAGTGGATCTGCCCATTTCCATATCTTATCCTTGTTTGAGCCTCCCCTTTAAAGTGGTCTCCCCCTATAGCAGACCCTCGCTGCGGGTTTTGACAACATATACTCTGCGAAACGCAGGAAACCTTCGCTGGGCTCTTGGCAACGTGCGACTCTGGTCGCTCGGCACAAATGTCTCTTTGCGATGTTTCGGTCAATGTGCCGCCTCACGCCTCGGGTTCTTCGGTCGCCAGCGCGTGCGAACCAAACTTCAGGAAATCCTCCATTGCGGCGTAAATTTCGACGATGCGCTCTAGGACCGCGTTGTCGAGCCAAATCTTCTTGGTCTGGGATTCAAAGATGGCAAAGCTTTTGCGGCGGATGAACGGGGCTAGATCTGAATTCTTATGGTCTGCGTATCCTCTCGGCATCGTGGCCAAAGTCAGGCCGGGCATATCGAAGGCGTCCATATCTTCCGGAAAGGTCAATCCCGCCGCCTGCAAATCTGCAATGATGGCTTTGAACCTGTCCGGGTTTTGCAGGATGTGATCGCGCATTTTGTTGAGTTGTTGCGTGCTGAGATCATGAAACCCTACAGAGAGGAATCCCCCCGTTATGGTCAGGCGGGCATAGATGACGCCGTGTGAAGCCGATTTGGTCCCCGAGGGCGACAGCATACCGCTGACATAGCGGTGATAGACATCGGGGCCCTTGTTGAAACGCGCATCGCGGTTTTGCCGGAACATCGTCTGCGCCCCGCCTGACATGGCAAATTCGCGATCTTTCAACCTCTCGGACGTGGCGACAAGCATGTCCTCGAAAGGTTGCAGCAGATGGTCTTTGAAAGCGGCGCGGTTTTCTGCGTACCATTCCTTAGAGTTGTTTGCCCTGAGGTCTTTGAGCAGATCAAATGACTTTGGCGAGAAACTCATGTCGGTCATAGCGCCGGTCCCTGTAGGCCCTGTACGGCCATCACCTTGGCCACGCCGGTGTCCGCATACATCCGCTCCATGAATACTTTGATCGCGGGGTAATCCTTCCATGTTTTGGGAAGGTTTTCTGTCCAGCGTGTCATCCCAAAGGCATAAGGATCTGCGATGCTATTTTTCTGGCCGACCACATAGGGCCCATCGGCCAGCAGACGCTCCAGATGCAACATCGCGCGGTCCACACGCTGAAAGGCGGCTTCGCGCACGGCACTCAGGCTGTGCTCGTCCTTTTTGGTCGTGTAGCGTTGCGGTGCGAAGAACGGCGAAAAGGCGGGTTGCACATCGCCCGTCAGAAAGGCCAGCGCCTCATCCATCTTAAATTCCGCCATCACCCCATCGCCTGCACCAAGACCGACCTCTGGGTGACTTGCCGAGATGTATTTCAGGATCGCATCCGCCTGCGTCATGATCCGCGACCCACCATCCTGCAAGGCGGGCACCATGCCCAAGGGGTTGATCTTGCGGTAGTCGTCAGAACGCAGGTCGGCCAATGCAACCTCGTACGGCGCACCGATCCATTCCAGCACGATATGCGGAGTAAGGGCGCAGGTCCCGGGGGCGTAATAGAGTTTCATGTTGCGTCCTTAAATGATCAAAGGAATTTCTTCTGTTGTAGTCTAATCTGTGGTCAGGACCATCTTGCCGCCTGCTTTTCCGGTCTCGCCCAACTCATGTGCGCGCACTGCGTCGGCCACTGGTAATTCCAGCGCCACGGACAAGGGTTTCAACCTGCCGAGTGCGATCTGCTCACCAATCTCGGCCAGAGCTTCATCGTTTGGAGGGGTAAAGACAAAATGACCGGTCGCGCCCTTGGCCTTGGCGGCTTCGGCATCGGGCGGCATCGCGGCCGAGACCAGATGCCCGCCCTGACCCAGCAGCGCCGGAGGCTGTCGTGATGACCTCGGCCCCTGCATGATGGGCAAGTTGGATCAACCAGTGGCCCACACCCCGCGCGTCCATGGACCAGGACACGCTCGCCGCTTTGGATCTTGGCAACGTCCATTGATGCCCATGCCGCCTGTGCAGTCATCGCAGCGGCGGCGGCCTGCGCGAAGGTCAAGGGACTTGCTTTGAGCGCGTCCTGGCCCTCATCAATCAGCACGAACTCGGTATGGGTGCCGCCACGGGTGAATTCAGGATAGGAATAGATTTCGTCTCCCGCTTTAAACGCAGTCACATCCGCGCCCACGCTTTCCACGATACCGGCACAGGCCCATCCGAACGTCACCGACAGATCGTGCCCAATGGCTTTGGCAATAGCGCCACTGCGGATATTCCATTCAATCGGATTGACGCCGCTGGCCTTGACCCGCACCAGAATGTCACGCCCCGACGGCTGGGGTTTTTCGATGTCGACCAACGACAAGACCGATGCAGTGCCAAAACCGCTTGCTTGGACAGCTTTCATCATCCCGTCTCCTCAGATGGTCAGCAGCGGGAACGCAATGGCACCGGCGGGGCTGGCCCAGTTCTTGACCAGTTCGGCCACCATGGCGTTGGTGCTGGTCAGACGCACGCCTGCGGCCTCCATGCGCCGCCAAGACATCTCTTCGGCGATGGGGTTGGACGATCCGCAAGCGTCGCAGACGACCTGCACGTTGAAGCCTTCCTGCACCGCGCTGATTGCCGGGGCCACCATGCACACATCGGTCGTGACACCCGCCATGATGAAATTGCGTTTGCCCGTACCAAGGCAGGCATTGGCGAAATCGGCGTCGTCCCACGCGTTGACGACGCCCTTGCGTTTGATGCGTGCCGCGAATGCGTCGGGTGCGATTTCTGCCAACTCGGGCATCAGCGGCCCCTGCACATCGACATTGGTTTCCTGACTGGAGGTCAGTACCAGCGGCATGTCCGTGCCTGTGGTGAATTTCGCAAGGATGATCACGTTGCGCTGCAACAACTCCAGCGGAGTGGTCGCGGCCCAGGTGTTGGTTCCGACCTGATGGTCGATCAGAATCATTGCCGTATCGTCGAGGTTGAACTGTTGCATGGGGGTACCTCCTATCAAGTAGGCTTCCTTGATGCCGGTTTTCATGTGATTCATGAAATGAATGAAATAACGTCGCGGAATAAATAGAATGAATACGGCAAGGCCAGATCTGAACCTGCTAGTCGTGTTCGATGCCGTCGCCAGCACCGGATCCGTCACGCTGGCGGCAGGAAAACTGTCGCTCAGCCAGCCGGCGATCAGCCACGCGCTGAACCGGTTGCGTGATGTCGTGGATGATCCGCTGTTTGTCCGCACCGGAAACCGTCTGACGCCGACGCCGCACGCCACCAAAATGATCCCACAAGTCCGTGCGTTGCTGGATAGCGTTGGACCTTTGCTCGTTTCACCGAAGTTCGATCCTGCGACATCGGCGCAGACGTTCCGGGTCGGGGCCAGCGACTATGCGATGATGACGGTCCTGCCCGGATTGGTGCGTGCCCTGCGCGCGCAGGCTCCGGACACGACGCTGGATATCCGCCCCATCGGCGAGGCCAGCCAAGTGCAATTGGCCACCGGAGAGTTGGACCTTGCGTTCTGGGGCGCAAGCCCCCCACCTTCGCCGTTCCTGTCGCAAGAGCTGTTTCGCGAACACTTCATCGGCCTGATCTGCGCACGTCACGTGCTTGCCGTTCGCGCGGGTCAGGGAAGGCTGACGCTGGAGGATTATCTGCGTTACCCGCATGTCATGGTAACGTTCCGCGACCCTCGCAAAAGCCCAATCGACGCTGGACTGGCAAAACTTGGCAAGGCGCGTCGGATTGCAGTATCCACGCCCAATTTCGCCAGCAATGTCGCCTCGGTGCGTGGCACCGATCTGATCATTTCCTTGCCAGCCCGCCTTGCCGACAGCGCCGATCAAAGCGATCTTGTGACGTTCGAATTGCCTTTGGACATCCCGGAATACGCCTATTCTATCGTCTGGCATCGACGATCAGATGGCGATCCCGCAATGCTCTGGCTGCGCAATTTGGTGGCCAGTCTGGGCTGAAGACTTGGCGAACGCCTAGCTGTTGATGGTCCGGTCAAAGACATCGGGCGTGACCCACGAAGCGGACCTCCGTATTGACCGCAGCACTGGAGGGTTTGGGCTCGTTGCCGCCGTCCGCCGCGTACTACACCAAGGTCGGCTATTGGCCGTTCATGTGGAGTAGAACTATCGGCAAAAGCTGCAGGCTCGTGGCTAAATGCATAAATACGAGAACAGCCGGTCAGTTCACCAATCTCAATGCGAACCAAATCTAAAAAGGCAACTTACCGCCCCAAGAGGGAGCTTATATTCAAATTCAACAGTAAAGTAATGGTGCACCCGGAGCGATTCGAACGCCCGACCCCCTGATTCGTAGTCAGGTACTCTATCCAGCTGAGCTACGGGTGCACTGCGGGCGGTTTAGTATCAGCGCACGGGCAATGCAAGCCCTCTCTGAGGGCAAAAGCAGCTAGCCCGCAGAAATAATCACAGGGTTCCATCACCCTTCGGGAGGGTGATCACAAATTCGGTCCCTTCCGCCCCTGTTCGCTTGAGCCGGATATCACCACCGTGCCCGCGCACCAGTTCCGCCGAGATCGCGAGGCCGAGGCCCGAGCCGCCTTTGCGCACCGATCCTTGGAAGGCGGAAAACAAATACTCCTGCGCTTTGGCCGGAAGGCCGGGTCCATCGTCTTGCAGCGTAATCAGCCACGCCCGCGCTGTCTCAGAGGCGCTGATGCAAATCTCCCCGGAGCGCTCGGTCGCCATGATCGCCTGCCGGGCATTGCTGACAAGGTTGCCAAGAACGCGGTGCATCTGTTCCGGGTCAGCGCGGATCTGCATCGTCGGCGAGACTTCGGATCTGAGCGCTAGATCAAACCCCGCCGCCGCAAGCTGCTCCCCATAAAGGACATCATCGACAACATCTGCAAGACGCACCAGCGTCAGCGTCGGGCCCGGCTCTTCCGCGCGGCCAAAGGCAAGTGTGGATTCGCACAGATGTACAGCGCGAGTGATCGAGCCGACGAGCTTGGGGGCCAGTCGTGTCACCACCGGATCCTCTGACATCTCGATGCGGTCAGTAAAGAGCTGTGCTGACGTCAGGATGTTGCGTAGATCATGGCTGATCTTGCTCACCGCCGAGCCGAGCTGTGCCAGCCGTTCTTTCTGGCGCAGGGCGCTCGTCAACTCGGTCTGAAGGGATTTCAGCGCCTCCTCCGCCTCGCGCAGTTCTGTAATGCCTGCCGAAGGCGTGATGATCCTGCGCGCGTCCTCGGGCGCCGCCGCATAGCGCTGCATATGCGCCACCACGCCCTTGATCGGCTTGACCAGCAGCACCCGCATCGCCACGAAGAGCATCAGCGCAGTGATCACCGAGATGACCGCCGACAGGACAAGGATCCGCAGGCCATAGTCGATCATCGCGGTGCGCATCGGGCCGGTCTCCATCGTCACCTCGATCAGCAGCCCCGCATCGCGCACGGGCGCACCGATGACCCGGATCACCTCATTATCGGACTGGATCATGCGTTTCATCGCATCGCGGATCAGCACGGCGGCCGAGCTGTCGCGCAAATCAATGGTGTTGGAAATGACCTGTGGCATCGGCGAGGAGAGTACCAACTGGCGCACTTCATCCCGGCGCAGGACCACGTTGAATACTTCGGCATTGCGCAAGAGCTCAGCCTCGAGCTCCGCATCGATCATATCATCCGCTAACAGCGTGAGAGAAGCGATCTGCGCCCGCTCCAGCCGGTCGAGCATGTAGTCCACGCGGAACCGCGCGACGGAGGGCACGAAAATCAAGATTTCCGCGATCATCACGAAGATCGTTGTCAGAATCAGAAGCCGACCGGAGAGGGAATTGATCATCGAGAAGCCCTTGACCGCCTCTGGACAGCGGGTGGAGCGTCGTCGCAGACCTGCGCCGCTCTTGTCACGGCACGAACCGCTGCACAAATCCAACAACCCGCTTGACCAATGCACTTTCAAACAGGCGTGGGCTGAAATACGCGCCAGCCGCCCGTTTGTTGATCTCGCCGATTGTAGGGTAAGGAGCCACCATGGCAGCAATCTGGCTCATTTTCATCTTGTTGGCCAGCGCAAGCGCCCAAAGGTTTATCAGCTCTCCCGCCTGATAGCCCACGATCGAGGCCCCGACCGGGCGTCCTTTGACCACCATAACCTTAATGAATCCCTTACTCTTGCGCTCAGCGATAGCGCGATCATTGTGGGAATAATGAAATCGCACAACTTCTAGGGAGGTGCCGTGCTTCTTTTTGGCCTGGGCCTCTGTCAGACCGACCTGTGCGAGCTCGGGATCGGTGTAGGTCGCCCAAGGGATATGTGCTGTCTTTGCTTTCGACGGCAGGCCAAAAAGCATAGATCGGATGATCACGCCCGCATGATATCCCGCCACATGCGTGAATTGCAGGCCGCCCGCCACATCGCCGATGGCATAGATGCGCTTGTTGCTGGTGCGGAGGCTTTCATCCACCTTTATGCCGTTTTTCGTGGGCTTTACACCCGCTGCTGCAAGATCGAGGGACTCCGTGTTTGCTTTGCGCCCGACCGCCATCAGCAAATGTGAGCCTTTGAATACACGCCCGTCCTTGGCCTCGACCTCGATCGCACCCGCTTGCCCGCGTATCTCCGCGGCAAGTGCGTCCTCGGCAATCTGCACACCCTCCTCTTTCAGCGAAGCAATCACAACTTCCGCGAGCTCCGGATCATCCTTGCCCAGTGCCTTCGCGCCTTCGATCACAGTCACTTTACAGCCCATGCGAATGTGCGCCTGCGCCATCTCCATGCCAATTGGTCCGCCACCGATGATCAGCAGGTGCTCGGGCGCCTCACGCAGATCGAAAAGGGTTTCGTTGGTCTCGTAAGGGACCGCCTCCAATCCGGGGATCGGCGGCACCAGCGGCGAAGAGCCTGTGGCGATCACGATCCGCCGCGCCTTGATCACCGTATCACCCGCCTGCACTTCAGTGGCCGAGATGAATTTGCCAAATTCGCGGATCACGTTGATTCCGAAGCCCTCGAACCGCTCCTGGCTGTCGACGGGCGCAATGGTCGCGATCACATCGGCAACATGGTCTTTGGCAGCGGCATAATCCACCACGCCTGCAGCATCGGTTACACCGAATTGAGCGCTGTGCTGCTGCCCGTAGGCTGCCTTGCCCGTGGCAATGAGCGCCTTGGAGGGCACACAGCCGTAATTGAGGCAATCACCACCCATCTTGTGCCCCTCGAGCAAGACCACATCTGCACCCATCTGCGCGGCGCCCGCAGCAACGGACAGCCCTCCCGATCCGGCCCCGATCACCAGAATATCTGTTTTGACATGGTTCATTTCAAAAGTTCCTTTTTACCGGTCAGGGCCTTGATAATGACGGGCAACAGCGACAGCGCGCAGAGTCCCAGAATGGGCAGCAGAATATGCGGCTCGAAGATGATGCCCAGGTCCGGGGTCTCGCCCCGCGCGAACACCTCACCAAGCCCCGCGCCCACGGACGTATAAACCAGTGAGCCGGGGATGATACCGATGAAGGTCGAGATCACGAATCGCCGCAAGGGCACCGACAGAAACGCCGGAATGAGATTGGCCATGAAGAACGGCACCGCCGGGACAAGGCGGATGAAAAACAGCATCGACCACTGATTTTCGTCGAGCCCTTTCTTGATCCGCGCGACCATCCCCTCGGACGCATCCATGCGAGTCTTGAGCCGGTCGCCGAGGCCGAGGCGTGCAGCCAAAAAGATCGCGGTAGCACCCAACGTCGCCGAGGTCACGTTAAGTGCGGCCCCAAGGCCCGTTCCGAAAAGAAAGCCACCCGTGAGAGTAGCGATCAACGCGCCGGGAAGCGAGAAGGTCACGATCAGAACGTAGGCAAGCATAAAACCAAGTACTGTGAGCCCGAAATTGCTGTCACGAAAAGCGATCAGCGCCTCGCGGTTGTCCCGCAGCGCATCGAAACTCAGGTAGTCACGCAGCGCGAACGCACCGACCCCAGCCACGACTGCAATAACAGCCAGCGGTCCAAACCGGGCTAACCTCGATTTACCCTTCGTCCTTTGGCTCGTATCCGTCATCATTTTCATTCCACTGCTTCATTCAAGTTCCTAGGTGCCTCTTTTGCGCCACGAAAGACAGCCCACTCACGCGGCCTTGATCGACTGTGTTAAATTTTAGCCCTGAATCGCTGTAGTTCCCCCCGATCGGCACCGGAATAAAACAATTGGTGCGTTTGGTCGGCAGATTTATTGCAGAAGGCCGCGATTTGACCGCCAGAGGGTTTGACTTGGACTGCGCGGCGCTTTAGGGGACAGGTCTGAATTGACGCGTT
>JAGXHD010000202.1 GCA_024636395.1 Sulfitobacter sp. | reverse complement strand
TCGCCATACTGCGCGGCGGCACGGGTAAGTACCAGCGGGTTTCCCACACGCGCCCGTGACTGGCGAGGGGACCTCCGAGCGCTACTTTTAGGCCTGTCCGTGAGAGGACCTAGGAGGGACTGTGATGCATACAATAGGGGGAACGCTCAGAGCGGTACTGATTTTGCTGATAATGGCCGGATCAGCTCATGCAGCTTCGGAGAACACCGGCAAACCTCCCCATGGGCTCATGTGGAACCGGACAGGCCTGCCAAGTGTGTTTCCGCTCCAGGTAAAAACCGCGCAGGACTCCGACTATGTGATGGTGCTGTCGGACCCTGACACGGAAACCGACGTGCTGGCGGCATTTATCGAGGGGGGTGAGTTTTTCAGGGTTCTCGTGCCGCCGGGCTCTTACAACGTTCGGTTTTCTTCAGGCGGGGATTGGCGCGGAGACGACGCGATGTTTTGGGAAGGCGAGACGAGACTGATCGAGATGCCGGATACGCTGACCTTCGAGGTGCGCGGCCTGCGCACCAAGGCGGGCCATCTGATTGATCTGACGCAGGTGAAGGGATCTGATCTGGCGGACCTGCGCGTTATGCCCGAACTGATTTGCCAGAGGATCGTCTGGGTCACCGACAGGTGCGGGGACCGGCTGCGCCCGGCGAATACAGACAGGATCGGGTGTGATCGTACGGACAACTTGCGAGCGCCTGATCTGGGACGTGAATTCACAGTGCGTAGGGCAGTATGCCCGGAAAACTGAAAGGCTGCCCCCCGAGGGACAGCCTTTCAAATCACCAAATTACGCGGTCTCAACCCTGACGGGCTTTGAAACGCTTCTGGGTTTTGTTGATCACGTAAACGCGGCCTTTGCGACGCACAACACGGCAGTCACGGTGCCGGTTCTTGAGCGAGCGGAGCGAATTGCGAACTTTCATCAGTTCATTCCTTCCAAGTCTGGGCGCGGGCCAGCGCCGGGTTACGGGCAGTGCGCTCAAATTTGAACACACCAGAGAATAGATGGTGGACGATACTGGGATCGAACCAGTGACCCCTTCGATGTCAACGAAGTGCTCTACCGCTGAGCTAATCATCCACTTTATAAGCGCGCTACCCTCGCCCCAAACAAAAATGGGGCGCGAAATTCCCGCGCCGTCCGGCTGCTATAAAAGGAGTCGACCCAGTGATCAAGGGCTTTTGGCTTTGATATAAACTGCGCTATGTCTTTTCTGACGAAGGAGACACATATGCCTGCCGCTGCCTTTGATGTTTTGCTGCCCGCGACCCAGAATTCTTGCGTTGTTTTCGCCTCGCCACACTCGGGGCGGGACTATAGCTGGTCGTTCCTGCGTAAGACTGTGCTGAACGAACATGCGATCCGCTCGTCGGAGGATGCCTTTGTCGACGAGTTCTTTGACTGCGCGCCGCAGTTCGGGGCGACCTTCATCAAAGCGGGGGCGCCGCGTGCCTTTGTGGACCTTAACCGTGCCCGTGACGAGCTGGATCCTGCACTGATCGAAGGGGTGCGGCGGATCGGGCATAACCCCAGGATTGCATCGGGCCTTGGGGTGATTCCCCGCGTGGTGGCCAACGGCCGTGCAATTTATCGCGGCAAGATGAGCCTGCATGAAGCCGAGGAGCGGATCAGGGAATATTGGGAGCCCTATCACAGCAAGCTTCAAGCCCTGCTGAATGTCGCGCATGATCGCCACGGGCAGACCGTGCTGATTGACTGCCATTCGATGCCACATGAGGCGATGGATGGCGTGGCGCGGTCGGGGGTGCGGCGGCCTGATGTCGTGCTGGGGGACCGGTTTGGTGCTGCGGCCAGTGGCGAGGTGGTCGACCGGATCGAAGCGGCCTTTGCAGCCGCGGGATTCATCGTGACGCGGAATGCGCCCTTTGCCGGAGCCTACATCACCCAAGCCTACGGCAAACCGTCCAAGGGGCAACATGCCGTACAGGTCGAGATTGATCGCTCGCTTTATATGAATGAAAAGCTGATCCGGCCCAACGGTGACTTTGCCGCCGTGCAGGCGGCGCTGCGCGATGTGGTGAAGGACGTCGCACAAATCGGGCAGGGGCGCCTGCCACTGGCGGCGGAGTAGGCGCTTCTAGCGCAGGGTCCTGCCCTTCACGATTGCGCGCGCGCCGAAGCGTTCGCGGATGATATCGGTAGCGCGCTCTGCTTGTGAGCGCCGGGCGGCACCGGGATCGAGCAGATCTCCCAGCTTATCCGCGCCGGATGCATCGCTGAGATCGGAAATGCCGCACCCCAACAATCGGTATGGGCCTTTTTCATTCACTTGATCAAACAGCCCCCGTGCCGTGCGGTAGATGCGGTCCGACAGCTGCGTAGGATCGCTCAGCGCCACACGCCGCGACAGCAGCGTATGATTGGCGCGCTTGAGTTTGAGGGTCACGACCCGGCCCGCAAGATGCTTTGCCTTGGCGCGATCGGCGACTTTTTCGGCCATGCGCCAGATGTGCCCGTCCAGCAGGTCGGGGTCGGAAGTGTCCTCGCTGAAGGTCGTCTCGTTCGAGATGGATTTCATCGGTGCATGGGCAGAGATGCGGCGGTAGTCCTGCCCGCGCGCGAGATGATACAGGCGTTCGCCCATGCCGCCAAAGCGGGCGACGAGATCGGTCTGATCCCAGCGCAGCAAATCGGAGAACGTGCGGATGCCCGCATTGTCCAGCGAGGCCTGCGCCGCAGCACCAACCCCCCAGATCATCCGCACGGGCTTGTCTCGCAGGAAGTCCATCGTCTCGGCTTTGCCGATTACGGAAAAGCCGTGGGGTTTATCGAGGTCCGAGGCGACCTTGGCCAGAAATTTGTTATGGCTGAGGCCGATGGAGCCGGTCAGGCCCAGCTCGCGCTTCATTCGGCGCACGAGCCGGGCGAGCATCACCGCAGGCGGCGCGCCGTGCAGGCGGGTGGTGCCCGTCATGTCGAGGAACGCCTCATCGAGCGAGAGCGGCTCGATGGCCGGTGTCAGATCCTCCATCATGGCGCGGATCGCGCGGGAAGCTTTGGCGTATTCCTCCATGCGCGGGCGGATCACCACGGCTTCTGGGCACAGCTTGAGCGCCTGGAACATCGGCATGGCGGAACGCACGCCACGGATGCGTGCGACGTAGCAGGCTGTCGAGACGACGCCGCGGCGACCACCGCCGATGATGACAGGCTTGCCCTCGAGAGAGGGATCGTCGCGCTTTTCCACGGAAGCGTAGAAGGCATCGCAGTCCATGTGGGCTATGCCCAGATCCCACAGCTCGGGGTGCCGCGTCACGCGCGGGCTGGCGCAGGCGGGACATCGGCGGGCATCATCGAATTGGGTAAGGCAATCGCGGCAGAGTGCGGGCATGGCGGGGATTGTTATCTGTTGAGGGTTGCCCGATCATAGGCCGACCTGCCGGAGAGAGCCATGCAATTCGACATCGAGCCTTTTGAGGGGGCGCCGTTCGGGGGTGCGAAACTGGCGCTATATCTGGGAGACAGACTCGCGGTAATTTTGCGCGACGCGACACTGGGGCTCATTTTCGCGGATCACTGGGATTTGCCGGGGGGCGGGCGCGAAGGGGACGAGAACCCGCAGGCCTGCGCGCTGCGCGAATGCCGCGAAGAGCTCGGGCTAACGGTGCCGGAGCATGCCATATGCTGGGGCCGCTCGTTTCACGAAGGCGCTGATATCAAATGGTTCTTTGTGGCTCAACTGCCACAGTCAGCGGTGGCTGATGTGACTTTTGGCGATGAGGGGCAGGGATGGCGTCTCATGGATGAGGCGGAATTTCTAAACCATCCGCAAGCCGTGCCTGCATTTCAGGATCGACTGAAAATATGGCTCGATTTGCGAGACGCAAGTCTTTGAAAATAGGTTTTATTTACAAAAACCCCCCCGCTGTTTTAGCGGGGGGAAGGTGACGAACATAAGGAAGAACCAGTTCGTCAGGGAGTATCACCAACTTTACGCTAGCATGGATTGGGTCATCCACCTAGCCGGAGAAATCACTTGGTTTCGTCAAATTTCATCCATGTGTCACAAAGAGCACACGGCTAGGTTGTTGCTGCAACGCTTGCCATTTCGGCGAGGACGGCGCGGGCAGCGTGAGCGGGATCGGTCGCGCGTAGGATTGGGCGGCCTACAACCACGTGATCCGCTCCGTTTTCAAGGGCTTGAGCAGGGGTGGCCACCCGCTTTTGATCGCCCAGTGCGGCACCCGCGGGCCGCACGCCGGGTGTCACGATGAGCCTACCTGCCGCTTGGGGCAGGGCCCGGATCAACGCGGCTTCCTGTGGGGACGCGATGACACCGTCAGCGCCTGCCTCAAACGCATGTAGCGCGCGGGCTGCGACCAGCTCCGGCAGATCACCTTCCCGGATCAGGCTGGCATCGAGATCCGCACGGTCGAGGGAGGTCAGGATCGTGACCGCAAGAATTTTGAGATCTGTGCCTGCGGCCCCTTCCTTCGCGGCGCGGACGACGTGGGGATCGCCGTGGACGGTCAGGAAGTCGAGATCGAACTGGGCGAGCCCTCGCACTGCAGCCTCGACTGTGGCGCCTATGTCGAACAGTTTCATATCAAGGAATATCCGCTTGCCGTGCTCTTGCTTGAGCTCATTGGCCAATGCGAGTCCGCCGCCGGTCAGCATTCCAAGACCGATCTTGTAAAAGCCCACCGCGTCACCGAGGCGCGTCGCAACTTCGAGCCCCACTACGGCATTGGGAACATCTAGGGCGACGATCAGGCGGTCATCGGGCATGGGACGGCTCCATTCAGGAAGTAGAAACGCTCTGGGCATTAGGCGATGGCGTGCGGCATGTACACAAAAAAAGCCCGACCGCACATGAGTGGGCCGGGCTGAGTCATCACAGACAGTGCAGGCAGGCAAACGTCTGTGGAATGCGCCGCCGCCGTTTTCGTGCGGGACACTGCACGAAAAGGCTGGGGGCAAGCGCAATTCTTAAATCATAAATTTGCTTCAGGCAGCCCGGTCGATCGAGCCGAAACCGAGATGGGCAAGCCAGCCGCGTGGGTCAAAGCCGGGGCGACCGGCGCGAACCTCTGCCACACGCCTGCGCATCTGAGATTTGAGACCCTTGCGGCCATCCAAACGGCGCAAAGCCTGCTTCTTGAGACCTTGGGTTGCCCGCTCGAAACTCATTGAGATGGGTGCCTCAATGGCGCAGGGAAATTTCTTGGTTGTGCCGCCATCGTGCACGGTAACCAATGCCTCAAAGCACTGGGTTGCGGCGTTGTAAGCAACGGGGCCAATCTGGACGTTCGACTGTTTCATATTTTTACCTCACGTGTGCGTCCTTAGGTGCGGACTTGTAAGCTGTTTGATTCGGTCTGGAC
>JAGXHD010000201.1 GCA_024636395.1 Sulfitobacter sp. | reverse complement strand
TTCCTGGTGTGATCGTACAGGGGCGGTATGACATGATCTGCCCGCCCGCCAGCGCCTACAGCATCGCAAAAGTGTGGCCGCGTGCTGAGTTGAAGATGGTGCGCAACGCGGGCCATGCCCTGAGCGAGCCGGGGATCAGCGCCGAGCTGGTGCGCGCCATGGACAGGATCGCCGCGACATGAGCCGCCAGCGCCTTGACCGACGCGCATTATTTGCCAGCGGTGCTGCGGCGGCCTTGCTTGCCGCAACTGGATTGAGTGCGGGGGCTTTGCCAAAGCGCGGCGGAAAGCTAAGACTTGCGCTGTCAGGGGCATCGCGCAGTGATGATTGGACCAAAGGCGACGGATTATTCATGCAGGTTGCGAAAGTGGGGCTGATCTACGAAACCCTGATGGAAGTGGCCGCCGATGGAACTCTGCGCGGGGAGCTGGCGACGGATTGGACCAGCAGCAGTGATGCCCGTGTCTGGACGTTTGATCTACGCAAAGGCGTGGCTTTTCATGATGGAATGCCCTTTACTGCCCGTGATGTAGCGCAGAGCCTCGCGGCACTGGGCGATATAGACACCGTCACACCCGACCAAATCCGGATCACCCTACATACTCCGGATTCTGCCTTGCCCTTCAGACTTGCCACCCCGGCGCACATTATCCGTCCGGCGCATGCGCCCGAAGCGGGGATCGGCACTGGCCTCTACCACATCACGCATTTCGCGCCTGGCCAGCAGCTGCTGGCAGAGCGCGTTCGCGGGCATTGGAAGGACGGTCAGGCGGGGTGGTTTGACCGGGTCGAGTTGGTTTCGATCCCGTCCGCGTCCGTGCGCGCGCAGGCGGTGGCGGAGTATCTCGTGGACGGTGCAGATGTGGCGGATGCAAGCGCGCTTATGGGGCTGGGTGATATTGCTGTATGGGACGGTCAGGCCGTGTCACGCAGTGTTGCGATGCCCTTGGCGTTGGGGCGCGGAGTGTTTGACGATCTGCGCGCGCCACAGCGGTGGTGGGGGGCTTGATGTTCCCGGCCCCCGCGCGTATATGATCGTCTAACAGCGCGGTGTTCGGGTCCAAACCGAACATCCAATGAACCTGATACACGGGCCGCGCGCCCGTTTTTTTGTGCCCGAACTTAATGCCACAGGCAATGTACCTATGAACAACGATCTGATCGCAAAAGCAGCCATGGACCGGCGTCTCGCCGAAATCATCACCCCTGTCATCGAGGACATGGGGTTTGAACTGGTGCGTGTGCGCTTGATGAGCGGTAAGAATGCAACGCTGCAAGTCATGGCGGATCGTCCCGATGGTGGCATCGACGTGGACGATTGTGCCCAGATCAGCACGGCGATCGGTGCGGTGCTGGATGTGGAAGATCCGATTGTGGACGAGTACGCGCTCGAAGTGTCCAGTCCCGGCATCGACCGGCCGCTCACGCGCCTCAAGGACTTCGCGAATTTCGAAGGGTACGAGGCCAAGATCGAAACCGATGATCTTATCGACGGGCGCCGCCGCTTTAAGGGTGAGCTTGCAGGCGTCGAGGGCGACGAAGTGCTGATCAACATCGAGGAAGGCACCGTGGGCCTTAAATTCGAATGGCTGACAGATGCCAAGCTCGTGCTGACCGACGAGTTGATCAAGGAAATGCTGCGCCAGCGCAAAGCGACGGGCGTGATCGATGAGAAACAATTTGATGAAGTCCAGACGCATCTGTCTGACGAGGGAGAAGACTAATGGCCATTACATCCGCAAACCAGCTTGAGCTGTTGCAAACCGCCGAAGCTGTTGCCCGTGAAAAGATGATCGATCCCGGTCTGGTGATCGAAGCGATGGAAGAATCCCTCGCCCGCGCGGCCAAGTCGCGGTACGGCGCCGAAATGGACATTCGTGTGAGCATCGACCGCAAGACGGGTCGTGCGACGTTTACGCGTGTGCGCACGGTCGTTGCGGATGAAGAGCTGGAGAACTACCAAGCCGAGTTCACCGTGGCTCAGGCCAAAGAATATATGGCCGACCCCGAAGTGGGTCAGGAATTCTCCGAGGAAGTTCCTCCCGTCGAGATGGGCCGGATCGCCGCGCAATCAGCCAAGCAGGTTATTTTGCAAAAGGTCCGCGAAGCTGAGCGGGACCGCCAGTACGAAGAGTTCAAAGACCGCGCGGGCACGATCATCAATGGTCTGGTCAAGCGCGAGGAGTATGGCAACGTCATCGTGGATGTGGGCGCGGGCGAAGCGATCCTGCGTCGCAACGAGAAGATCGGCCGCGAATCGTATCGCCCGAATGACCGTATCCGCGTCTACATCAAGGAAGTGCGGCGCGAGCAGCGCGGGCCGCAGATTTTCCTCAGCCGTACCGCGCCCGAGTTCATGGCCGAGCTCTTCAAGATGGAAGTGCCGGAGATTTATGACGGCATCATCGAGATCAAGGCCGTGGCCCGTGACCCCGGCAGCCGCGCCAAGATCGCGGTGATTTCCTATGACAACTCCATTGATCCTGTCGGCGCCTGCGTCGGTATGCGCGGCAGCCGTGTGCAGGCGGTGGTGAACGAGCTTCAAGGTGAGAAGATTGATATCATTCCATGGAACGAGGATATGCCCACGTTCCTCGTCAACGCGCTCCAGCCTGCTGAAGTGTCCAAGGTCGTTCTGGATGAGGAGGCGGGCAAGATCGAAGTCGTCGTGCCGGAAGAACAGCTCAGCCTTGCGATTGGCCGCCGTGGCCAGAACGTGCGTCTGGCGAGCCAGCTGACCGGGCTCGACATCGACATCATGACCGAAGCGCAAGAGAGCGAGCGTCGTCAGGCCGAATTCGAGCTGCGCACCAAACTGTTCATGGACAACCTCGATCTGGATGAATTCTTTGCCCAGCTGCTGGTTTCCGAAGGCTTCACCAACCTTGAAGAGGTCGCCTACGTCGAGCTGGACGAGCTGCTGGTCATCGACGGCGTGGACGAGGCAACTGCGGGTGAATTGCAGGCCCGTGCCCGCGATGTGCTGGAAGCGCAGAACAAGGCCGCACTTGATGCTGCCCGTGCGCTGGGCGCGGAGGACAGCCTGATCAATTTCGAGGGCCTGACGCCCCAGATGATCGAAGCGCTGGCGAAGGACGATGTGAAAACGCTGGAAGATTTCGCAACCTGTGCAGATTGGGAGCTGGCGGGTGGCTGGACCACCGTTAACGGCGAGCGTGTCAAGGATGACGGCACACTGGAGCCCTTCGAGATGACCCTTGAGGAAGCTCAATCCATGATCATGACGGCCCGTGTTATGCTGGGCTGGGTCGATCCTGCGGATCTCGAGCAGGATGCCGACGCAGAAGAGGCGGCCGAGGCCTGATCGCAGGCCTCGGGAGAGCCGATATGGGACGCGGTGGCGCATCCAAAGACCGCGAAAGCGGCGCAGAGCGCAAATGCCTCGCCACAGGTGAGGTGCAACCAAAGTACCGGTTGATACGTTTTGTTGTGGGACCGGAGAATCAAGTTGTGGCCGATGTGATGGGCAAGCTGCCCGGTCGCGGGATGTGGGTTTCGGCGGATCGTGCCGCTCTGGAACTTGCGGCCAAGAAGGGTTTGTTTTCGCGGAGCGCGAAACAGCCCCTCAAAACACCGGACTCGCTGGTGGATGATGTGGAAAAACAGTTGGCCCGCCGCGTGGTGGACCTGATCTCGATGCAGCGTAAGGCAGGAAAAGCTGTCGCTGGTTACGAGAAAGTCAAAAGTTGGCTGCAAACGGAAGAGGCTCTCGTGCTGATCCAGGCTGTGGATGGATCGGGGCGGGGCAAATCGAAACTGAGTACGCCGCATTACGGGCACTATATCGGGTGTTTGACAGCGGATGAATTGGGTTTGGCATTCGGACGTCAAACTGTGATACATGGGGCGCTCGCCTCTGGTGGACTCACTCTGCGTGTTGTAGAGGAAGCTCACAGACTGAACGGCGTGCGCAAAAACGAGGCTGGCAACGGCCAGCCGAAAGGATAGACGAGCTAGATGAGCGATAATGACGGCAGAAAAACACTGGGCCTCGGTGGCTCACGTCCCGGGAATGTAAAGCAGAGCTTTAGCCACGGGCGGACGAAGAACGTCGTAGTAGAAACCAAGCGTAAGCGCGTTGTGGTTCCAAAGCCCGGTGGGCAAAAGCCGAGCGGCCCCGGTGCGGGCCCTGTCGGGGATCCGTCCAAGCGCCCTGCAGGTATTACCGATTCCGAAATGGATCGGCGACTGAAGGCCGTTCAGGCTGCGAAATCCCGCGAGGTCGAAGAGGCCGCCGCGCGTGAAGCAGAAGAGATCGCCCGCGCCGAAGACCGCGAGCGCCGCCGCGCAGAAATTGACGCCAAAGAGGCCGAAGACCGCGAGCGCGAGGAAAGCCTCAAGGCGAAAGCCGAGGAAGAAGAGCGCGCCAAGCGTGAAGCGGAAGCAGATGCGCAAGCGGCTGCAGCACCTGCGCCTGAGCCAGGGCAGCCCCGCGCTGCGCCCAATAAGGCGCTCCCCGCTGCCACAGTCCGCAAGACGGAGCGCGACCGCGAGGAGACCAACAAGAAGAACCGCCAGGAAGACGACAGCCGTCGCTCTGGCAAGCTTACCGTAAATCAGGCGTTGCGCGGCGGCGAAGGTGGGCGTCAGCGCTCCATGGCGCAGATGAAGCGCAAGCAGGACCGCGCCCGCGCGAAGGCGATGGGTGGCAATGTCGAGCGCGAAAAAATCGTGCGCGATGTGCAACTGCCACCGGCGATCATGGTTTCCGAGCTGGCCGCGCGTATGGCTGAAAAGACCGGCGCTGTGGTCAAGGCTTTGATGAACAGCGGCCTGATGGTCACGCAGAACGAAACGATCGATGCAGACACCGCAGAGCTGATCATCGAGGAGTTCGGCCACAAGGTCGTACGTGTCTCCGATGCCGACGTCGAGGATGTGATCAAGCTGGAGATCGATGCCGAATCCGACCTGGTCGGTCGTCCTCCCGTAATTACCATCATGGGCCACGTCGACCACGGCAAGACATCGCTTCTTGATGCGATCCGTCATGCGAAAGTCGTTGCGGGCGAAGCTGGCGGTATTACCCAGCATATCGGTGCCTATCAGGTCACGACCGATAGCGGTCAGGTATTGTCGTTCCTCGATACGCCCGGCCACGCTGCGTTCACCTCGATGCGTTCACGCGGTGCGCAGGTAACCGACATCGTAGTTCTGGTGGTTGCGGCAGACGATGCCGTGATGCCCCAGACGATCGAGGCGATCGCCCACGCGAAAGCGGCGAAAGTGCCGATGATCGTGGCGATCAACAAAATCGACAAACCTTCCGCCGATCCAGACCGCGTGCGTGCTGCGCTGTTGCAGCATGAAGTCATCGTCGAGAAGATGTCAGGTGACGTGCAGGATGTAGAAGTCTCTGCCGTAACCGGTCAGGGCCTCGATTCGCTACTCGAAGCAATCGCGCTTCAGGCCGAGATCCTTGAGCTGAAAGCCAACCCGAACCGCGCTGCCGTGGGTGCCGTGATCGAAGCGCAGCTGGACGTTGGCCGTGGCCCCGTAGCGACTGTGCTAATCCAGAACGGCACGCTGCGCACGGGCGATATCTTCGTCGTTGGCGAGCAGTGGGGCAAAGTGCGTGCGCTGATCGACGATCAGGGCAACCGCGTGAAGGAAGCTGGTCCGTCGGTTCCTGTAGAGGTTCTTGGCCTCAACGGTACCCCTGAAGCGGGCGATGTGCTCAACGTCACGGAAACGGAAGCGCAGGCGCGCGAGATCGCGGAATACCGCGCCAATGCCGCCAAGGACAAACGCGCCGCCGCTGGTGCCGCGACAACGCTGGAACAGCTCATGGCGAATGCCAAGGCGGATGAAAGTGTGTCCGAGCTGCCTATTCTTGTGAAAGCGGATGTGCAGGGGTCTGCCGAGGCGATCGTTCAGGCGATGGCGAAAATCGGTAATGACGAAGTGCGCGTGCGTGTGCTCCACTCAGGCGTGGGCGCGATCACGGAGACGGATGTGGGCCTCGCGGAAGCATCAGGCGCGCCGATCATGGGCTTCAATGTCCGTGCAAATGCCTCCGCACGTAACACCGCCAACCAGAAAGGTGTCGAGATCCGCTATTACTCGGTCATCTACGATCTGGTCGACGATGTGAAAGCGGCGGCTTCTGGCCTGCTCAGCAACGAGATCAAGGAAAACTTCATTGGCTACGCCAGTATCAAGGAAGTATTCAAGGTCACGGGTGTGGGCAAAGTCGCTGGTTGTCTGGTGACAGAAGGGGTGGCCCGCCGCTCCGCTGGTGTGCGTCTGCTTCGCGACAACGTCGTGGTGCACGAAGGGACGCTCAAGACCCTCAAGCGCTTCAAGGACGAAGTGCCAGAGGTTCAGTCCGGTCAGGAATGTGGCATGGCCTTCGAGAATTACGATGATATTCGCCCCGGCGATGTAATCGAGATTTTCACACGCGAGGAAGTGACCCGTACGCTGGCCTAAACCAGCATAGGATACACATAGAAAAAGGGACGGTGCATTACGCACCGTCCCTTTTTTCTATCCGCGTCGTCAGGCTTACTTCTTTGTGACAGGCACGCCCGAAAATACAGTATTGTCGACCTGCACTGAAATCCGACCGTCCGGCATTGACCGAACGAACGTACCTTGAACAGAGATGCAGCTCCCGATGGTAATGGTCTTCAGCATGTTATTCCTCCCCAGAATTCACATAAGTTTTACAATAGCTAATTTTCTTCGCTATTCCATATAATTCTGGAAACAATGTGAGGGAATATTAGGCACCTCGCGATCTTTTCTTAGGCAGCCCTTTACAACCAATCGCGCAGTGTTGCGATCAGCGGGATGTCAGCCGCCGGCATTGGATAATCTGCCATATCCGTCGGCTTTACCCATTTCAGCACCTGGCCTTCCCGCGCGCGCGGCGTCCCCTCCCATTTACGGCAGGCAAACAGCGGCATCATCAGATGGAAAGTCTCATAGGCATGGCTGGCGAAAGTGAGCGGTGCGAGGCAGGAGGACCAAGTCTCGATACCCAACTCCTCGTGAAGCTCCCGAATCAGCGCGGCTTCGGGTGTTTCGCCGTCCTCGATCTTGCCGCCCGGAAACTCCCATAGCCCTGCCATGGATTTACCTGGCGGGCGCTGTGCCAAAAGCACGCGTCCGTCGACATCTATCAAGGCGACAGCCGATACGAGGACCATTTTCACGAGCGGTAGTCGGCGTTGATGGTGATGTAGCCATGGGTCAAATCGCAGGTCCAGACCGTTGCCGTGCCGGATCCGATGCCGATATCGACGCCGATCACGATGTGCTGGCCCTTCATGTGCGCCGCCGCCGCCTCTTCGGAGTAGTCGGCACTGCGCCAGCCATCCTTCGCCACCTCCACATCGCCGAAGCGGATGCTGAGCCGATCCCGGTCCGCCGCAGCGCCTGATTTCCCGACCGCCATCACGACGCGGCCCCAGTTGGGATCCTCGCCCGCAATGGCCGTTTTGATCAGCGGAGAATTGGCGATGGACATGCCGTGCACCTTTGCATCGGCATCACTCTGGGCCCCGTTTACGACAATCTCTACGAACTTCGTGGCCCCTTCACCGTCTTTGACGACTTGATGGGCAAGATCCATCATTACGCCGTGGAGCGCGCCCGCAAAGGCTGCATCGCCGTCAACATCGACACCGCTGGCCCCGGTTGCCGCAACGATCAGGCTGTCGGAGGTCGATGTATCGCTGTCGACCGTAATGCAATTAAATGTCTTTTCGTTGCTGGCAGAGACGAGGGATTGCAGCGCCTCCTGACCAATCTTTGCATCGGTGAAGATATAGACGAGCATTGTCGCCATATCTGGCGCAATCATGCCCGAGCCCTTCGCGATGCCTGCGATAGAGACAGTTTTTCCACCCACATCGACAGAGGCGCTGGCCCCCTTCGGGAAGGTGTCGGTGGTCATTATCGCCTTCGCAGCGGCCTCGATACCCTCGGGTGCGGTGCTTTCTGCGAGGGTTTCGAGCACGGCTGTGATGCGGTCATGGGGAAGCGGCTCCCCGATGACACCCGTGGAGGATGTGAACACCCGTGCCTGCGGAATACCGCAAGCCTGCGCCACAGCAGCGGTGATCGCCTCCACCGACGCGACACCGCCCTTGCCCGTAAAGGCATTGGAGTTGCCTGAATTGACAAGAATCGCCGCACCGGCATCGCTGGACTGCCCAAGCTTTGCCTGACAGTCGAGCACTGGAGCAGACCTTGTGGCGGAGCGGGTAAACGCTCCTGCCACGACGGAGCCTGGGACCAGCGTTGCCAGCATCACATCTGTACGGCCTTGATACTTGATCCCCGCCGCTGCGGTGGCGAATGTCACGCCCTCGATCACGGGAAGGGCGGGAAATGTGGCCGGAGCCAGTGGCGATGTTGCGGTGATTTTTGCCATGACGGTGATTACTCCAGCACGTCTGTTTGCTTGATGACGGAGGGAGAGACACCCTCTGCACCGCTGCGATCCACCTGCGCAATGGCTGTCACTTCTTCGATCTGGGCCTGGGCACGGATCTGGCGGATCTGCATCTCAATCTCCTCGCGCACGTCCTCGAGGGCGGGCGCTTCCTGAATCCGGGTCTCATTCAGCTTGATGACGTGCCAGCCGAACTGGGTTTGGACCGGGGCCGAAATGGCGCCGGGCTCGAGTGCGACAACTGCTGTCTCGAATTCGGGCACCATCGCTCCTGTTCCAATCCATCCCAGCTGGCCACCGTTGGGGCCCGATGGACCGGTTGATTTTTCCTGCGCGACAGCGGCGAAATCCGCGCCACCCTCAATCTCGGCGACGACTTCAAGCGCGGCTTCCTCGGTCTCTACCAGAATGTGTGAGGCATTGAACTCTGGCGCTTGTTCGGCATTCCCGTAATCCTGCTCGTAGGCGGCCTCTACCTCAGCTTCGTCCAGTGGCTCCTGCATGATGCGGTTGATCGCTTCGCCCGCGGTCAGCGAGCGGCGCTCGTTCTCAAGCTGAAGATCGACTCGTGGGGGCAGATCGCCTTCAAACTGCTGTTGCAGAGCCGTTTGCTGCACCAGCTGATCGAGGATGCCCGTGAACAGAACATCATCGGGCAGACCCTGATATTGCTCAGGCAGGCTCGCCCAGGCCACAATCATGTGACCGACAGTGATTTCGGTATCCCCCACGGTGGCGACAACCACGGAAGGATCGGCCGTGACCGTTTCCTGCGCGGCGGCAGGCAGGCTGAAAGTGGCAAGAAACGCCAAAGGCGCAAGAAAAGTGAGTCGTTTTTGCATGGATCGTCCTATCATTCCGGCAGTAAGGGGCCGGTTACATTGACACGCTACATGGCGGCCCTTACATCGCTGATGGGCGCGGCGCTTGAGCCACCACTCTCCCCTTCTATTTATGGACTGGGTGTTTGCGGGGCAAGCAGATCGCGCGAATGAATTAAACTTCGGCTGGAGATCGCATGCTGGGACTTGGAAAAATCACCAAAAAGGTTTTTGGTTCGCCAAACGAGCGCAAGATCAAGGCCGCCCGACCGCTTGTGGAGAAGGTCAACGCGCTGGAGCCTGAATTCAAGGCATTGAGCGACGAGCAAATCCAGAGCAAGACGGAAGAGTTGGCAACCCGGGCGATGAAAGGCGAGAGCCTTGACGATCTGCTGCCCGAAGCTTTCGCAAATTGTCGCGAGGGCGCGCGTCGCACTCTGGGACTGCGGGCCTTCGATACCCAGCTGATGGGGGCGATCTTCCTGCACCAAGGCAACGTGGCGGAGCAGAAAACCGGCGAGGGCAAGACCCTGACCGCGACATTCGCTGCCTATCTCAACGCGCTGACGCACAAGGGCGTGCACATCGTTACTGTGAACGAATATCTTGTGAAGCGGGATGCGGAATGGATGGGTAAGGTTTTTGCCTCCCTGGGTCTGACCACCGGCTACATCATCCCCAACATGCGCGATGATCTCAAACGCGCCGCTTACGACTGCGACATCACCTACGCCACGAACAACGAGCTGGGGTTCGATTACCTGCGCGACAACATGAAGGCCGAGCTGAGCGAGATTTTCCAGAAGCATCATAACTTCGCCATCGTGGACGAAGTCGACAGTATCCTGATCGACGAAGCGCGCACGCCGCTCATCATCTCGGGCCCGTCCGATGATCGTTCCGAGATGTACCAGACTATCGATAACGTGATCCCCTCGCTTCTGCCGGAGCATTACGAGCTCGACGAGAAAACCCGCAACGTGACCTTCACCGATGACGGTATCGAGTTCCTTGAGGAGCAATTGCGTGCCCGGGGCCTGCTTGAAGAAGGATTTACCCTCTATGATCCCGAGAGCACCTCAATCGTGCACCACGTCAATCAAGGCCTTCGCGCGCACAAATTGTTCGAGAAGGACAAGGATTATATCGTGCGTGAAGGTGAGGTTGTCCTAATCGACGAATTCACGGGCCGGATGATGTCGGGCCGCCGTTTGGGCGATGGTTTGCATCAGGCCATCGAGGCGAAGGAAAGCGTCGATATCAAGCCAGAGAACATCACGCTCGCGTCCGTGACCTTCCAGAACTACTTCCGCCTCTATGACAAGCTGGCAGGCATGACCGGGACGGCTCTGACCGAGGCGGACGAATTCATGGAGATCTACGGCCTTGGCGTTGTCGAAGTGCCAACAAACGTGCCAATTGCGCGGATCGACGAGGATGACGCCGTCTACCGCACCGCTGCCGAGAAATATGCGGCGATGATAGAGCGGGTCAAGAAAGCCCATGCCGCAGGCCAGCCGTGTCTTGTGGGTACGACATCAATCGAGAAATCGGAGATGCTCAGCAAGATGCTCGAAGCCGAAGGTATCAAGCATAATGTATTGAATGCGCGCCAGCACGAGCAGGAAGCGCAGATCGTCGGCGATGCGGGTAAATTCAATGCGGTGACCATCGCGACCAACATGGCGGGCCGCGGCACCGACATCCAGCTGGGCGGCAACGTCGAGCTGAAATTCCTTGAGGCATTGGCCGAAAACCCCGAGGCCGATCCTGCCGAAACACGCGCAAGGATCGAAGCGGAGACAGCCGACGAGAAGAAAAAAGTACTGGAGGCGGGCGGCCTGTTCGTTCTGGCGAGTGAGCGGCATGAGAGCCGCCGCATCGATAACCAGCTGCGCGGCCGCTCGGGCCGTCAGGGAGACCCGGGGCGTTCGTCCTTCTTCCTGTCGCTGGAGGATGATCTGATGCGCATTTTCGGCTCCGAGAAGCTGGAAAAAGTACTCACCACGCTGGGTCTCAAAGAGGGCGAGGCGATCATTCACCCGTGGGTCAATAAATCTCTGGAGCGTGCGCAGGCCAAGGTCGAGGGCCGCAACTTTGACATGCGAAAGCAGCTGCTGAAGTTCGATGACGTGATGAACGAGCAGCGTAAGGTGATCTTTGGCCAGCGCCGCGACATCATGGAAAGTCAGGACCTGCACGAGATCACAGAGGACATGCGGCACCAGATGATCGACGATCTGGTGGATGAGTACATGCCTCCAAACACCTACGCGGACCAATGGGATACTCAAGCTTTCTACGCGGCGGTAATCGAGCAATTGGGCGTCGACGTGCCAGTGATCGCGTGGTGCGAAGAGGACGGCGTGGACGACGAGATCGTGCGTGAACGTCTGGTAGAGGCGACGGACAAGCATATGGCCGGCAAGGCGGAGCGGTTTGGCCCGGAAAACATGCGCAACATTGAAAAGCATTTCCTGCTGCAAACGATCGACGCTAAATGGCGTGATCATCTGCTGACGCTGGAGCATCTGCGCTCTGTCGTAGGATTTCGCGGCTACGCGCAGCGTGATCCTCTTAACGAATACAAAAATGAATCCTTCCAGTTGTTCGAGGGTATGCTCGACAGCCTGCGCTTAGACGTGACACAGCGCCTCTCACGGATCGAGCCTGCAAGCGAGGCGGAGCAGCAGCGCATGATGCAGCAGATGGTTGCACAGCAGAAGGCCGCGACGGAGGCAGCCGGAGAGGCCACCACCGTTGCTGCGCCAGTGGAAGGTGCGATTGAGGGCTTCGACGAGAACGATCCGACGACATGGGGCAATCCGGGACGTAATGATTCGTGCCCCTGCGGATCGGGAAAGAAGTTCAAGCACTGCCACGGGCAAGTCGTCTGATGAAACCAGAAGGCGTAGCTAATCCGCTACGCCTTTCCTGAGGTTTTGCCCGGGATATGCGCGGCGTTAACCAATAATTATCACATTTTGAGCGCGCGAATGCCCCATT
>JAGXHD010000200.1 GCA_024636395.1 Sulfitobacter sp. | reverse complement strand
GTGCGAATGGCGCGCTCCGTCTCGCCCATGGCCGAAATCTCGCCGAAACGCACACCCCGCGAGCGAGTGGTCGCGGCCCCGATCACGCGAAAGCCGGACTGCCCCGCCAATGAGCCGAACTCTCCCTCTGCATCCATTCGCGCCGAGCCGTCGAACCGCAGCACCAGCGCCGCGATCTTGGAACTGCCCACATCGAGGATGGCAACCACGCCGCGCTGCATCGCGACTTTGCGCATCTGCCGCATCGTCCGCTGGCTGTGATAGAGATCATTCATTGGTTATTCGCCCTAAAAGCTGCCTGTTGCGCCGTCCGTTCCTCGGCGGGCTCCGGTGTCATTTGTACGGTCGGCCTGCGCGTCAGCCGCATATCGATCCGCGCCACATCTCGGGTCAGAATATCCTGCGCGGCCTCGAGCGCGATCACTCTCTCCAGCGCCCGCTGAGGCTCGAACTCGGGCAGCAGGATCCGCTGCTCGCGGTCAAGCACAACGTCCCAACGGCGATCACCCATCCGGACAAGACCACGCAACCTGTCGCCCATCGGGGCGGCAGCCTGCATCAATTCGAGCGCTTCGCCCACATGGCGGTCCGCCCCCTCGCCAGCAATGAGCGGCAAATCGGGGCGCGCATAGCGGCTCGTGGCGGCGGCCACGTAAAACCCGTTTTCGTCCAGCAGGGCCAAGCCTTCGTCGGTGCGCCACAGCGCCACGGCTTCGCGTTGCTCCACGTCGATCTGCAGCACGCCGCCGGGGCGGATCCTGATCGCCGCGGTCTTGACCGCTGGCACCGCCGAGACGGTTGCACGCATCACATCGAGATCGAGGTCGAAGCTGGAAATCGGGAAATCGATCGGCAGGATATCGCGGATATAAGTCGCAAGCTCGTCCTTGGCGCCATCGATGGCCATCAGGTTAACCATGAATTCGGGCCTTGTCTCGATGCTGGCGCGAGTCTCCGCTACGGCTTGCTCGATGGCACCGCGGCGGCCTTCATCCGAAAGGTACCATGTGCCTGCCAGCAGGGTGATGCAAAACGGCAGGCCTGCGCGCAGCGTCAGACGGATGCCGGGGGTCAACATCATCCTCTGCACGCGCCACGCCCAACGTGACGGTGCCGGATCGGCGCGGCTCGCAGCAGGCTTTTTGCGGATCAGCGCGCGCATGACGCATCCTCCACCATCCAGGCACACAAATCGGGAAAGCTCATGCCGGTGGCCTGTGCCTGCTCCGGCGTGAGCGACGTACCGGTCATGCCGGGCTGGGTGTTGGTCTCGAGCAGAATGAGGCCTTCCGCGCCGCGCGTCTCATCCCATCGAAAATCTGTGCGGCTAAGCCCCCGACAGCCCAGTGCGCGGTGCGCACGCAAGGCATAGTCGAGACACATGTCGAAGATATCTTGCGGAACATCCGCCGGGACGACGTGACGCGATCCGCCCACTTTGTATTTGGCATCGTAGTCATACCAGCCAGTGGTGATGATATCGGTGACGGTCAACGCGCGGTCATCCACCACGGTCGTGGTGAGCTCTCGCCCCGGTGCATAGGCTTCGACCATGACCATATCAGGCATGTCATCGGCAAGCTGTGGCGGCCCGTTACTTTTGTCGGCGACGAGATACACCCCGACCGACGAGCCTTCATTGTTTGGCTTGACCACATAGGGCGGCACCATGACATGGCCGCCGCGCACCTGATCTGCTGGCACGATGATGCTATCGACCACGGGCAGACCTGCGGCGCGAAAAACATCCTTGCTGCGCTGCTTGTCCATCGCCACCGCAGAGGCCAGCACGCCCGAATGAGTATAGGGAAGATGCAGCCATTCGAGGATGCCCTGTACGCAGCCATCCTCGCCCCAGCGCCCGTGCAGACAATTGAGGACGGCATCGGGCGCAAGATCGGTCAAGACCGCGTAGAGATCGTGGCCAGCATCGACCTCGACTACGTTATATCCGCCATGTTCCCGCAGTGCCGCCGCGCAAGCGCGTCCTGAATCTAGGGAGACCTCGCGCTCTGCCGAGGGGCCGCCCATAAGTACCGCAACTGTGGGGTTTGTCCTGCTCGACATACCCTGTGCCTTCAATGTCCCAGAGCCTTCGGCTCTTTATTATTACTGGGGGTCTTTTGACCCTAGTTATTGCCACTTTTCGCGGCAGCCTGTTTGGCGATTTCGACGCTTATTTTTCGCCTATTCGCATTATTTCCCACACTAGCGTGATACCGCTGGAATCGTAAACCTTTTTTCTCACTTCTTCGCCCAATCCCTCAAGATCCGCCGCCGTGGCGCCCCCGGTGTTGATCAAAAAGTTGGCGTGCTTGGAAGACATTTGCGCCGCCCCGCGCATGGCCCCCTTCATCCCCGCATCCTCGATGACCTTCCAGGCCTTCAGATCGTGCACATCGTCGGCGCGGCCCGTAGAACTAAAGCCCGCAGGATTGCGGAAGGTCGAGCCAGCGCTGCGGTCTTTTGTGGGTTGTGTGGCGTCGCGCTTTGCCAACTGCTCCTCCATCGCAGCGTGCAAAACGGCCGGATCGCCTGCCGGGGGTGCGAAGGTGGCATTGATGATTACGGCGCCATCGGGCAGATCGCTGTCGCGGTACTTGAAATTAAGGTCCTGCAACGTTAAGGTGATGAGCGCGCCATCCCGCGTAACAGCCTGCGCGCGGACGAAATGATCCGCCGTATAGATGCCGTAGCAGCCCGCGTTCATGCGCACGGCGCCGCCGATGCTGCCCGGAATGGTGCGAAGAAACGTAAGGTCGAGCCCGGCATCGGCCGCACGCCGCGCCACATGGGCGTCCAGGGCCGCTGCACCGGCGGTGACCTCGCCGCCCGAAATCTCGATCGTGTTGAAACCGCGCCCCAGCCGGATCACCACCGCGCGAAGACCACCGTCCCGCACGATAAGATTGGACCCGACGCCCATTGCGAATACCTCCACCTCAGGCGGCAACTGCCGCATGAAGTCTTGCAGATCCTCAGGGTCGGCGGGCTGAAACAGATAATCCGCAGGCCCCCCGACGCGCAACCATGTCAGCTCGGAGAGGTTGCGGTGCGGCGTAAGGGTGCCGCGCGGGTTCGGCATCATGCTCACTCCGGGCTTACCCGGCTCTCGCGAAATCCGCGCACCATGCGTCCCGCGAGCCAGCCAAATCCGAGTGCGGCGACTGCGTAAAGGAACGCACCTGCATGAGCGGTCAGCGCGGGTGACGACAGCGGCCGCGCGTCCAGTCCATAGACCATCCAGAGCGTGTTGAGGCCCATCCCGACCGCCGCCACGATCACGAAGAGACCGAAGCGCTTTTTATACCCCGCATAGGCGCAGCCTGACATCCACACCACCAGACCCGCAATCAGAACGCTCACCATGGCAAAATCACTCCGCTGGAGAATTGCGGCCGCCGCGACGCAGCCAGCGGCCAAGATAGATCACCGGCCAGCGCAGTACGGAACATCCCCCCGCTAGCACCAGCATACCGATCCACGGCCCGTGTTGCATCACGACATAGCCCACGATCGGAATACCTACCGCAATCAGAATATAGGCATTGCGCCAGTGATAATCACGGCTGGGGGTCATCGCGAGGACGTTGGCGATCAGTGCCCAAAGGCAGGCGAGCGTAAGTGATAGGGTCATTCGGGGATCTCCGGATGCTCGCCCCGCAGCCGCGCCGCGATATAGCGCAGCGGATTGCGGAACATGGATATGAAGGCAGCAAGGCCCAGAGCCGCGTAGATCCAGCCAAACTGGATCCCGGCCATGACGATCAGAACGGGCGCCGCCAGCAGCAACGCCACACCTGGAACATATTGGTGGCGCATCGGCAGACACGCCACGGCAGCCGAGGCGAACACCCATCCGATGGAGAGCCAGACCAGCATCATGCGGCCCGGACCTTACGAAAGGTCGCGCGGGCCAAAAGCCCCAGCAGCCAGCCGGTCAACAGCGGCGGCATCGAAATCAGAACCAGAGGCTCCCAGACGTTTGGAGGCAAAAAATACCGTGAAAATGCCCATGCAACCGCGAGAACGATCAGCCCAAGGGCGACTTTTTTCCAAGGCCACATGGAAAGTGCCAGCCCCATCACAAGCAGGATCGCTATTGCAATCACGCCGCAGCCCCTTTGAGTGCGCGCAACGCATCCGGCAGTCCGTTGGCCCAGCCGCTGATCGTACCTGCCCCGAGACATACCACCATATCGCCGGGACGGGCTTGTTCCGCGACGAGCCGCGCTAAATCTTCGGGGCCATCCACGCGGCGCGCATGGCGGTGCCCGTGCTGGATGAGCCCGGCTACGAGCGCATCACGGGTCGCGCCCTCGATCGGGTCTTCACCCGCAGCATAGACATCAGTGATCCCCACTACGTCGCAATCGTTGAAACATGCGCAGAACTCATCGAAATGATGGCTTAGGCGTGAATAGCGGTGTGGCTGGTGCACGGCGATCACACGACCCTCCGTGGCCTGACGTGCGGCTTTAAGCACAGCGGCAATCTCCACGGGGTGGTGGCCGTAATCATCTATGATCGTCACGCCATCAACCTCGCCCACTTTCGTGAACCGGCGGTTAACGCCACCGAAACTTTTGAGCGCCGCGCGGATTTCCTCGGCCTTCATGCCCAGATGGCGCGCCACGGCAACTGCCGAAAGCGCGTTGGACACATTGTGATCGCCGGGCATGGGCAGCTCGCAATCCTTGATGATGATGTCTTCGTTTTGCAGATGCACATCGAAATAAGCTATCCCACCTTTGTAGTGAAGGCCCACAACACGAACATCGGCCTGCGCGTTGAACCCGTAGGTGATGACCCGCCGGTCCGTGAGCTTGCCCACGAGGCTTTGCACTTCGGGATTGTCGATGCAGCAGATCGCGACACCGTAGAACGGAATATTCGAGGTAAAATCGAGGAATCCCTGACGCAGGTTCTCGATGGTGCCCCAATGGTCCATATGCTCCGGGTCGATGTTGGTGACGATGGCGATGGTGGCCGGCAGGCGATTGAAGGTACCGTCACTCTCGTCAGCCTCCACGACCATCCATTCGCCCTCGCCCTTGCGCGCATTACTGCCGTAAGCGTGGATCACGCCGCCGTTGACGACGGTAGGATCGAACCCGCCGCCATCGAGCAGCGCCGCGACCATCGTCGTTGTCGTGGTCTTGCCGTGCGTCCCCGCCACGGCGATGTTGGATTTGAGGCGCATCAATTCGGCCAGCATCTCGGCGCGGCGCACGATGGGCAGACCCATGGCACGCGCGCCATCCAGCTCGGGGTTGCCCGGCTTGATTGCGGAGGAGATGACGACGACGCGCGCATTTTCCACATTTTCAGCCCGCTGCCCCTCGAAGATCGTAGCACCAAGCTCGGCCAGACGGTCGGTGATTGGGGTGGTTTTCAGATCGGAGCCCTGAACGGTATAGCCATGGTTAAGGAGCACCTCGGCAATGCCCGACATGCCGATACCACCGATGCCGACGAAATGAATGGCGCCCACATCCTGGGGCAGTTTGGTTGCAGCGTTCATTGCGAAGGCTCCTGTGTCGTGAGGTCTATGAT
>JAGXHD010000199.1 GCA_024636395.1 Sulfitobacter sp. | reverse complement strand
TTCCAGCAGTTCGCCCAGCTCGCAGCATAATTATGTCCAGCGTAAGCCAGGTCTCAACCTATCTGAAATTTGCGACAGAACCACACTTACTGTGGCAACGGCAGTTATGCAGCAGGATTGCTTAAACACCTAACAATGAAACGGTCGATTGGGACCCACGTTTTGCTCGTGCGCCATTGCTCGAGAACAGGCACTTTTGCAACCAAATACGAAAGCTTCAGTCCGTGCTCGACATAAGGTATGCGAGAAGGCCCAAGGCATCGCGCAGCTGATTGCGCTGGATTTGCCCTCCTAGACAGACCCGGATTGCTTCGGTGGGGTTGCCGGATACAGTGAAGGCTTCCGACGGCATGATCCCTACCCCGGTGCCTGCCATGCGTCCGATAATTTCAGCTCGCGTGATGCCTTTGGGAAGATGAAGCCAAACGTTGAAGGCATATGGAGCGGACTCAAATTGAAACCCACCCAAGGCTTGGGATGCAATGGCCTGACGCGCTTGTGTTTCCTCTCGGACGAATCTGCGAATGCCGTCTGCAGTGCCGTCAATGATCCAGCGCGTTGCGAGTGCCATCATCAAGGGTGACGGCATGACCGAGATGATCTTGATCTGGTGCGCCAAGTCGCGGGCGGCGTGGCTGTTCGGGGCGACGGTGTAAGCAAGGCGCAACCCCGCGCCGATACATTTGGCAAGCCCGCCGATGTGCCAGACCAAATCGGGCGCAAAACTGGCCAGCGGTGCCGGCGGATGTGGGGGAATGAAGCCGTAGGCGTCGTCCTCGATCAGGGGCAGACCGTGTGAAATGATCACGTCCGCAATGGACTGTCGACGCACTAGTGAGATCGTCCGGGTCGTTGGGTTGTTCAGCGTCGGGTTAAGATACAGCGCTTTGGGCTGATATTGTCCGATAGCTGCGTTCAGCGCCTCGGGATCGATGCCATCTGCATCGCCGCGAATTCCAACGAGGCGCAAATTCAGTCGGGCGCATATGCTGCGTATCCCGGGATAGGTCACATCCTCGGACAGGACGACATCCCCCGGCTTGGTCAAACTTAGGAGAATCGCAAGGATCGTCGGATGTGCACCGGGTGTCACTGCAAGCCGGTCGAGCGATGGAACCAGACCGCGCAAGGACAACCACGTTGATGCGGCTTCTTTATCGATCTGGCTGCCGGTAGACGATTGATATCGGAGCAGATCGAGCAAGTTGGCCGTTACGGTCTGCACACCCGCTTCCATTCGTGAGACCAACGCAGGGTCATCCGGTTCCGGAGGCAAGTTCATGGTGAGATCTACGTCAGCGTGTCGGCGTTGCTCGCGTTGCGGATCTGCGCGTTTGGTGCCGATCACGAAGGTGCCGCGTCCGACGTGGCTGTTCACCAGTCCACGCTCCCGCGCTTCGATATAGCCACGTGAAACTGTGGTGAAGTCTATACCCAACCTGTCAGCAAGTTTGCGTTGAGGTGGCAGACGCACGCCATCCTGCAATGTGCCGCTTGCGATCGCCTCTCCGATTGCATCGGCAAGCTGCAAATAGCGGGCGGGCCCGTCGTTTTTGAGAATCGGTGTCCAGTCTTTCATGCTGTTGAGCTATCCTGCGGCCATTCGAAATTGAAGCGATTTGTATGGATATGTTTGAAACACGGCAATAATTCTTTTCTGCATAGCAAAAAGAATGAGCGCTTTCCTTAAATAAACCGCAGGCAACGTGAGATTCTCGAAATTATTGTATGCATAATTGACTCTTTGATTGATTGGATTTCAGTCTGCACGACAAGGTTGAGGTGCATCGCGGCCTAAACTGGCCGACCAATCAAGGAGGAGTCTCACATGCCCGCAGTCACACAGGAAAAACACAAGGACGGCGATTTTTTCGTCGATTACGAGGACAAGGTATTTGAAGATGTAAAGGCAGAGCCGGGCCAAAAGGCCTTAGTGACCTTTCACACCGTGGCCTTCGAAGGTTCAATTGGTCTGGTCAATATGCTCAACGCCATCCGTCTCGCCCGCAAAGGGTTCGAGACATCAATTTTGTTATATGGACCCGGTGTCACGCTGGGCATCCAGCGCGGTTTTCCGACACTCGGCGATGCAGCGTTTCCGGGCCACCAGAACTTTGCGGATAACCTGAAAAAGTTCATGGCCGAGGGCAGCAAAATCTATGCATGCCGATTTGCCCTGCAGGCGCTCTACGGTCACGGTGAAGCTTCGCTGCTGCCCGGGATCATTCCTATCGCCCCGCAGGATGTCTTGGATCTCAAGCTGCTGCATGTGCGCGACAATGCCGTCATCGTCGACACCTGGACGCTTTAACCCTGTTAATGCCGGGGCGTTTGACGTCCCGGCTGATCCATTCGGAGAGACCCCATGTCACGGATCGTCAAGGCTGCAGCCGTACAAATTGCACCAGATCTTACGAGCCGCGAAAAAACGTTGGCCCGCGTGTTTGACGCTATCGACGAAGCCGCTGGTAACGGCGCGGACCTGATCGTCTTTCCCGAAACTTTCGTGCCTTTTTATCCATATTTTTCGTTTGTTCTCCCGCCTTGCCAGCAAGGCAAGCCGCATCTTCATTTGTATGAGCAGGCCGTGACGGTCCCGTCCGACGACACGCGGCGCGTGGCTCAACGTTGTGCACATCATGGGGTGGTCGTCGTACTTGGCGTCAACGAGCGCGACCATGGCTCTTTGTACAATGCCCAATTGATTTTCGATGCCAATGGCACGCTCTTGCTCAAACGCCGCAAAATCACCCCGACCTATCACGAACGCATGGTCTGGGGCCAAGGCGATGGTGCAGGCCTTCAAGTAGTTGACACTCGCGTCGGGCGCGTCGGCGCTTTGGCTTGCTGGGAGCATTACAATCCGCTCGCCCGCTTTGCTCTCATGGCACAACACGAGGAAATCCACGTTGCGCAGTTTCCCGGGTCGCTGGTCGGGCCGATTTTTGGGGAACAGATCGAAGTCACGATGCGTCACCATGCCCTTGAATCCGGGTGTTTTGTCGTGAATGCGACTGGCTGGCTGACCGATGACCAGATAGAGAGCATCACGCTTGACACTGACTTGCAAAAGGCCCTGCGCGACGGGTGCATGACATGCATTGTGACGCCCGAAGGGCGGCACGTCGTGCCACCTTTGACGCGCGGTGAGGGTATTCTTTACGGCGATCTCGACATGGCTCTCGTGACCAAGCGCAAACGGATGATGGATTCTGTCGGTCACTATGCCCGCCCCGAGCTTCTTTCCCTGCATCACAATACCGATTTGACCCCCACACGGCACATAACCGCAACTGGCCCACAGTTTCAGCCGATCCCATTGGAGGACTGATATGCAAGTGACAACCGGCGACCTGATCAACGATCTGCAAACCCGTGGCATGCGCCTTGTCGATCCCCGCGCCGGGGCTGACAGCAGGCGTGGCGGCGCGGGGCCAACCGACCATAAAGCCGTTACGATTGGCGGCATGACCGTGATGATCCCTGTCCATACTGCGACCGCTTTTGAATCGCCATATCTAGTTGGGGTTCCTGATGCGGCGGGCAACGCGCGCGTGCTAAAAAACGGTGAGTTCTTTGCAGACGTGCAATTTCCGCAGCGGGCAAAGTTCCTCGATCTGTCCACAGCTGATGGCGTGCCCTACAGCCATATCGCACAGCTCCACGCCAAAGATGTGTTGGCGACAACGGTATTGCAGACCTGTATCCGGTACGAAAGCCGCAAGAAAACCTGCAAGTTCTGCGCCATCGGTCAAAGCCTTGAAGCCGGTCGAACCATTGCCCACAAAACCCCCTCTCAACTCGCCGAGGTCGCCCGCGCGGCGGTCACGCTGGACGGGGTCAAACATATGGTTATGACAACCGGTACGCCCGCAGGCAAAGATCGCGGGGCCAAGGTCTTAGCCGAAAGCGCCGAGGCAATTCGTGCCGCTGTTGATCTGCCCTTGCAGGCACAATGCGAACCGCCCGAGGATGACGCCTGGCACCGCCGAATGAAAGATGCGGGCATCGACAGTCTTGGAATGCACCTCGAGGTCGTGACCCCCGAGTTGCGACAGAAAATCATGCCTGGCAAGTCGCAGGTCTCGTTGGAAAAATACTTCGACAGTTTCGCCGCTGCGGTTGAGGTCTTTGGCTGGGGTCAGGTTTCAACCTATATTCTCGCGGGTTTGGGTGACACCGAAGACGCGATCTTGGCGATGTGCGAGCGCCTAACCACGCTCGGCGTCTATCCTTTCGTCGTGCCTTTCGTACCCGTGACCGGCACCCCGTTGGAAAGCCATCCTGCGCCAACCTCAGCCTTCATGCATAACGTGCTTGGTCCCTTGTCGCAGATGATCGTTAATCGCGGGATGCGGGCAGAAGATATCAAGGCAGGCTGTGGCCGCTGTGGTGCCTGTTCGGCGCTCTCGGCCTTTGAAAAGTTCAAGCGTCCGACGATGGAAGCCGTGTCATGATCATCGAAGGCCCTGCCGCTTTTGTGACACCGGAATTCCTGATCCGCCTTGCGACGGAAAGTTGGGAAATCGGCGGTGCCGCCTCGCTTAGACACCGGACATTCGTGACTGAACAGAGCATATTCGAAGACCACGACCGTGACGCCACCGACCGAAACGCGCTGCCGTTGGTGGCCATTTCGACGATGGCCTCAGAGGCGGATGAGGTCGTCGGCACCGTGCGCATCCACGAAGACAGTCCTGGTGTTTGGTGGGGAGGACGTTTGGCTGTGGCCCCTGCCTATCGTCGTGTGGGGCGGCTTGGTGCCGAATTGATCCGTCTTGCTGTCGGCACGGCACATGCGCGTGGCTGCCACATGTTTTTGGCCCATGTGCAAATGCAAAACGTGCCGATGTTTGAGAGTTTACACTGGCAATCGGTGGGGCAAACAGACCTCCACGGCCATCCACATATGAAGATGCAAGCCGATCTTGCGGCCTATCCTCCCGTGAAAGATCCCGCGCGTGGTTGGATGTCCCTGAGAAGGCGCGTGGCATGATCGACGTTGCCGCCCTTGCCGCGCATCTGGCAGCGCATCCCAATGTGACGGGAAAGCGCGACATCGACATTGCCTGTGTAGCCCTTGACTTGACACAGAACAGCCCCGGACGCCCTGGCGACGATGCTGCTGCGATCCCCGACGGCGAGGGCTGGCAGCTCATGGCGACCGAAGGGTTCATGAATGATTTTGTGTCCTCCGCACCTTGGTTCGCAGGCTGGTGCGCGGTCATGGTCAACATGAGCGATATCCTCGCAATGGGTGGCAGACCCATCGCATTGACGAACGCGCTTTGGTCGCCAGATGCCGCCACCGCGCAGGAGATTTTGCGCGGAATGAAAGAAGCATCGGAAGCCTATGGCATCCCGATCGTCGGGGGGCATACGAACCTTCGCACAGCCCAACCGCAACTCGCAGCAGCGATCTGGGGACGCGCCAAGGCATTGATAACCAGCTTCGATGCACAACCCGGCGACCTGCTCATCGCCAGTGCAGACATGCGTGGGGCCTATGCTGGCGATAGTAGCAACTTTCCCGCCTTTCTGAACGCCCCTCACGCGCGCCTGCGTGCGGATATGGAAATCCTGCCCGGACTGGCCGAAGACGGCCTCGTGACGGCGGGCAAGGATATCAGTCAGGGCGGCATCGCGGGGACTGCGCTGATGCTGGCGGAATGTTCTGGCGTCAGCATCTCGATCGACCCCGGCCGCATCTCGCCGCCGGATGGCGACCTAGCCCGCTGGATGACAGCCTTTCCCAGCTTTGGCTTTCTGTTGACTGCGAAAGGTGCAGACGCGACCGCTGTCCTCTCTCGCTTTCACAAGCATGATATTGACGCGGTCGTCATCGGCAAGGTTGAAGCCGGCAGCACCCTATGCCTGACTGACGGCAAAACACAGCACGTGATCTGGGATCATGCTGCCGCTCCCTACCTCGGCCTTGCTCCGATCAAGGAGCCTTCCCATGCCTGAGACAAGGTTTCGCATCCGCTGGCCCGATGGGGTCGAAGAAGACTGTTATTCGCCGTCTACCGTGATCAACGACTACCTGACGGCGCGCCAGACGTATCGCGTGGATGACTTTGACACGCGCAGCCGAACCGCCCTCGATCTGGCCGCCCGACGTGTCGAGGCAAAATATGGGTTCCGCTGCAGCTCTGCCGACG
>JAGXHD010000198.1 GCA_024636395.1 Sulfitobacter sp. | reverse complement strand
GTATGGGCGCGACGTTTCTGCATGGCGCGGCGGTGACGATCCACAAGGCACAGGGCTCGCAATGGGACACGGTTCAAGTCTTTGCGCCCGATCTTTACGCTGCTGCACGGATGGGGCGGATGGAGGCAGGACAGCCGCTGTGGAAGCGGCTCGCCTATGTGGCGATCACCCGCGCGCAGGAGCGGCTCATTTGGGTGGTCCGCAATCGCCTGTCGACGCCCTCCTACGCGCTGCATGTGGATGATCTGCGAAGCGCACCGGCGGCGGCGCTGACACTGGACGCGACTGAGGAGGAATTTGGATGAAATCTATCGTGATCACGGGGGCAAGCTCCGGTATCGGGCGGGCCACGGCGCAGATGTTTTTGGCGGCGAGGTGGCGCGTGGGGATGATCGCGCGGCGCGCAGATCTGTTGAGCGATGCCGCACAAGGCCATGCGCAGGCGGTTTGCCTGCCAGCGGACGTCACAGATGCGGCGGCCATGGCAGAAGCCTTCGAGCGTTTCGGTCAGGTTGATGTGCTTTTCAACAATGCGGGCATTTTTGGGCCGTCCGCACCCATTGACGAGATCGCATTGGAGGATTGGGCGCAGGTGCTTGGCGTGAACCTCAACGGTATGTTCATCGCCGCGCGACTTGCCTTTGGCGCGATGCGCAAGCAGGGCACTGGCGGCCGTATCATCAACAACGGCTCGATTTCGGCCCATACCCCGCGCGAGAATTCGGTGTGCTACACCACCACAAAACACGCGATTACGGGCCTCACGAAATCGCTTGCGCTGGATGGGCGGCCTTTTGACATCACGGCAGGACAGATCGACATCGGCAACGCCGAAAGCGAGATGGTGGCAGGGCTCAAGGCGGGAAACCCGCAAATGCAGACGATGGATGTAAAGCATGCGGCCGCCTCGGTGCTGCATATGGCGCAGCTGCCGCTTGGGGTCAACGTACCGTTCATGACCGTAATGGCGACAAAGATGCCCTATCTGGGCCGGGGTTAGCGGCGCAGCAGGCTGAACACGGCGGAGGCCCCCCAGCCCGCGAATATCGCGATGGCGAGCGACAGCAGCCCGTAGAGAAACGATTGCTCGCGGCTCAGCGTAAAGAGCCAGCGCTCCATGCCGACTTTACGTACGTAGATGCTCGTCTCGTATTGTGATACCACGTCCCCGCCGCGGGTCAGGAAAATCCGCGTCTTGTAGTCGCCTTCGGTAAGGGCGGCGGGCAGCGCGATCGAGGTTCGAAAGAGGGTCTGTTCGTCCACGCTCACCGTGCCCTCGTTGAGCTGGTAAAGGTTCGAGCGCGATTTGATGCGAATGAGCGCCTGCGTGAACGTTTCGCTGTTCACGATGTTGGCGGGCGCACCGACGGAGCGGATGGCGCGCGGAATCGAGACACGGTGGCGCACATCCTCCGTATCGCTGAGCGCAAAGCCCAACAGAGTGCTGGTTGAAACGGCGTAGAAGCTCGGTGCGCTGTCGATCTCGACCGCGTCCGTGTTCACCCAGATGCCGAACTTCTTTTCCTTGCGCCGTACGGTGACAGGCTCGGAGGGGCCAGACACTGTCACGATGACGTGCATTGGCGGCTCCGCCGGGAAGGGCGCATCGCGTTTGATGGCGCCAAAGACGAGGATTTCGGAGCCGTCGAAATTGGTGTTGATCGAGACGGTATCGCTGCTCAGCCCCAGCACGACTTCCTCAGAAGCTGCGGGCAGGGCTGCAAGGCACAGGACGGCGGCGAGCAGGATCCGGTGCATCAATGCCCCTCCGCCGCGATGGAGTAGAGCTCGGATGGTTGCAGCAGCAGTTCCAGCGCCAGCTTGCCGCAGACGATCAACACCATCATTGCAAGCAGAATGCGCAACTGTTCCGCCTTCATTTTCACGCCGATGCGCGTGCCGATCTGTGCGCCGATGACCCCGCCCACCAGCAGGAGTACCGCCAGCACGATATCGACGGTAAAGTTGGTCGTGGCGTGCAGCATGGTGGTGAAGGCGGTGACAAAAATGATCTGGAAGAGCGACGTGCCGACCACGACTTTCGTCGGCATACCCAGAAGGTAGATCATCGCGGGCACCATGATGAAGCCGCCACCGACGCCCATGATCGCTGCCAGCACCCCGACCAGTACTCCGACGATCAGCGGCGGAATGACGGAGATATACAGGCCCGAGACGCGAAACCGCATCTTGAGTGGCAGTCCGTGGATCCAGTTGTGCTTCTTGCGTTTGGGCGCTTTACCCTTTTTGACGTTGCGGATGGCGTTGAGGCTTTCGAGGAACATCAGCCCGCCGATCACACCTAGGAAAACGACGTAGCACAGCTTGACCAGCAGATCGACCTGACCCTGCGCCTTGAGGTAGTTGAATACCATCACCCCCAGCGCTGCACCGACCAGTCCGCCGACCAGCAGCACCGTGCCCATGCGCAGATCCACCGTCTTGCGCTTGAAATGCGCCAGAACGCCGGAAAATGAAGATGCCACTATCTGGTTCGCTTCCGTGGCGACGGCCACTGCAGGCGGTATGCCGATGAAAAACAGCAGCGGTGTCATCAGAAATCCGCCGCCCACACCGAACATCCCCGACAAAATACCCACGATCCCGCCAAGCCCCAGAAGGAGAAACGCGTTGACCGAGACTTCGGCTATGGGGAGGTATATCTGCATGATTGTCCTTAGGCACTGTGGCTTGCAAATTCAATCTCATATCCTCAAGGACATATGACTTCGATCAATCTGGACTTATCGTTCTTTGACGTAAGGCTCCCCCCCCGCCCGCGGCGGAATGGCTTTTCCCACGAAGCCTGCGAGGATGATCACGGTCATCACATATGGCAGCGCGGCGAGCAACTGGCCCTGTACTTTGATGCCGATGATCTGCTCGATCACGTCGGGGCGGGTCTCCAGCGCGCCGAACAACCCGAACAGCAGTGTGGCGTAAAGCGCGTGCCAAGGGCGCCACTTGGCGAAGATGAGTGCTGCCAGCGCGATAAACCCGCGGCCGGCGGCCATGTCCTTGACGAAACCCGCCTGCAAGGCTGTACTCAGATAAGCGCCTGCGATGCCGCACAGGATGCCGCAGATGCCCACCGCGGCAAAGCGCAATCCCACGACGGAAACACCCGCCGTATCGACCGCTGCGGGGTTTTCCCCGACCGCGCGCAGGCGCAAGCCGAACCGTGTGCGAAACAGCAGCCACCACGTGAAAGGTACAGCGGCGAAGGCGACATAGACCAGAATAGAGTGGCCGGAAATCAGCTCATAGTAGATCGGGCCAAGGAAGGGCACGTTTTGCACGTTTTCGGCAAAGGGCAGCGTGATCGGCTCGAAGCGCGCCTTCCCGATGAGCGATGGGGTGCGCCCGCCCTGCTGGAACCACGCCTGCGCGATGAGCACGGTAAGACCTGCGGCAAGGAAATTGATCGCGACACCCGAGATGAGCTGGTTGCCGCGAAAGGTGATGGAGGCGATGCCGTGGATTGCGCTGAGCGCGAGCGAGGCGCCGATCCCCGCTAGGAGGCCGATCCAGACAGAGCCGGTCATGGCGGCGATTGCGGCAGAAAAGAATGCGGCAGCGAGCATTTTGCCCTCCAAGCCGATATCGAAGATCCCCGCCCGCTCCGAATAAAGACCCGCCAGACAGGCGAGCAGTAGCGGCGTAGCAAGACGGACCGTGGAGTCCAGAAGTTGGATCAGGGTCAGGAAATCCATTGCTCAGGCTCCCTTCCGCTCGGGCTTGGGTGCGCGGCGGTGGCGCGCGGCGAGGAAGATCCGCTCCAGCGGCATGCGCACCATATTGTCGAGTGCGCCGGTGAACAGGATCACGAGCGCCTGAATGACGACGATGAGTTCGCGCGGGATGGTGGTCCAGAGCGCAAGCTCCGCCCCACCCTGATAGAGAAACCCGAAGAGGATGGCCGCGATGAACACACCCAGAGGATGCGACCGGCCCATGAGCGCGACCGCGATGCCGATGAATCCCGCGCCCTCGACAGAGTTGAGGACTAGCCGCTCTGCCTCGCCCATTACATTGTTGATCGCCATCATGCCTGCGAGTGCGCCAGAGATCATCATCGTGACCATGATGATTTTGACCGGGGGCATGCCCGCATATCTCGCTGCCGATTCCGAATTGCCAAAGCTGCGGATCTCGTAGCCCAGCCGCGTGCGCCAGATCAGAAACCACAGGAAGATGCAGGCCGCGACGGCGACCAGAAGCGAGACATTGGCGGGCGCGGAGCGGGAAAATTCGATGCCCAGCGGCGCCAGCAGATCATGCAGCGTCGGCAGGTGGACCGTTTCGGGGAAGCGTGCCGTCGCGGGGTCCATTGACCCCTGCGGGCGCAGCATGTTGACCAGCACGTAATTGAGCAGGGATGCGGCGATGAAATTGAACATGATCGTGGTTATAACGATGTGGCTGCCGCGTTTGGCTTGTAGCCAAGCGGGGATTGCGGCCCAGGCGGCCCCGAAAAGCCCTGCCGCCAGCGCAGCGCCTACCAGCGCCAGCGACCAGTGCGGCCAGGGGATGTAGAGACACGCCAGTGCCACGCCGAGGCCGCCAAGGGCCGCCTGACCCTCACCGCCGATGTTGAACAGGCGCGCGTGAAACGCGATGGAAACTGCCAATCCGGTAAACATGAAATTTGTGGCGTAATAGAGCGTATAGCCCCAGCCGTAGCTCGACCCGAGCGCGCCCGTCACCATGAGCTTGACCGCCGCGACCGGATCCTCGCCGATCGCCAGAATCACAAGCGCGGAGAGTATTGCGGCGAGCAGGAGCGAGATCAGCGGTACGAGAATGACCTCGGCCCATTTCGGCATAACATCCATTAGTGCGCTCCCTCGCCTGCATGGGCGAGGTTCGCCTCGACCTCCGCGGCACTGTGCGGCTGATCTGTGTCTGTGATCCCCGCCATGAGCAGGCCCAGCTCTTTCTCGTCTGTCTGGGCGGGCAGGCGTTCACCCATGATATGCCCGTCGAACATGACCGCAATCCTGTCGGACAGCGCCATGATCTCGTCTAGCTCGACCGAGACCAGCAGCACGGCCTTGCCCTTGTCGCGCAGAGCGATGATCTGCTGGTGGATGAATTCGATGGCCCCGATATCGACCCCGCGCGTGGGCTGCCCGATCAGCAGCAGATCGGGGTTCCGCTCGATCTCGCGGGCGAGCACGATCTTTTGCTGGTTGCCGCCCGAGAAGTTCTTGGCTGCGAGTTTGGGGTCCGGTG
>JAGXHD010000197.1 GCA_024636395.1 Sulfitobacter sp. | reverse complement strand
GACCAGCCTGATCCGATACAGGAAGGGCGGATTGCGGACTTTCGCTGCGGGTGCAAACCAAAATGGGCCGCCCAAAGAAAGCGGACGCTCAGGGTTGTGATGCGTTGGGGCACGGTTTTTTTCGGTGTGCAAATGCTGCAAACGGCGGGTCTGAGCCGTAATTGAATGATGTTGCAGACCTCACTGTCGACGAAAAGTAACAAATTGCAGCCATCTCTCATGGGTGCCGAGTGCGCCAGCCCGATCTCTAAAATCGGAAATTGAGATAATATCGCGACGTGCAATGCTGGATCTGCCGCACATTATTCCGCTTGCTGAGTATTGCCGATGCTTGCGGGCAGAAGGTCGGGGCACGGTACCAGAGTTTGATCCACGGGATGGTGGTGTGCGGCGAAGGTCCTTTTTCTAATGGAAAAACCTGGACCAGTGACAGACGATAACGGCTTAACAGGCCGCATCGGTTCTGGGGGGGGTCTGTCTGTCTTACGACGAGGTTGAGCCACAACGTAGGGGGATGGCCGTCAAACGGTTCGCAGGGACGCCCATGACAGGCTTTGACACGGTGTTCCAAGCAATCACAGCGCATGAAACACGGGCGGTGGCGAAGCTGCGCCGACACTGGTTGGTACCTTCAAATGGCGCGACCTCGAAATTTTTCAGTGCAGCAATTTTCCGGTGCAGCAATATGTTCGCCGGGTTTTTAGGGAACCTTTAGGACGTCAGACAGGTTTGATTGTGTAACTTTTGCCTTTTACGTCGACATTTCAAATGCATTGAAATTGATTGGAGCCCGCATGCCGAAGAAACTTGAACCGCCGCAAGCTGGGATTTCGCGCCGAAGTTTTCTTGGATCATCGGGCGCCATCGGCACAGCTATCGGGCTTGGCGGCAACGCAGCGGCTGCGCAGGAGGTTGGCCAGGAATTGGCAGCGCAAGATCAGCGCAAAATTATGCTGACGGTTAACGGCAAGGAGCGCTCTGTCACAGTAGAGCCGCGCACCACACTGGTTGAGGCTTTGCGGGATAATCTGGGCATGACTGGTACGAAAATCGGCTGCAATCAGGGCCAGTGCGGTGCGTGCACGGTTCTGTTGGACGGGCGCCGCATCAATTCGTGTCTGACGCTTGCTGTGACCGCCGATGGTGCCGATGTGGTGACGGTCGAGGGCCTCGCTGATCCGGCTGGCAAACTGCACCCCATGCAGCAGGCATTCGCCGAAAATGACGCCTTTCAGTGCGGATACTGCACGCCTGGTCAGATACTCTCAGCAATCGCCTGTATCGACGAGGGTCATGCCAAGGATGCCGCTGAGATCCGCGAATACATGAGCGGCAATCTGTGCCGCTGCGGTGCTTATCCAAATATCGTCGCTGCGGTCGAATCCGTCCGCGACAGCCAGAAAGGCTGAGAATATGCGTAATTTTGCTTATCACCGCCCCGACACCATCGCAGCCGCGATTGACGCAGCTCGTGCCGAGGGCGCTCAGGTTCTCGCTGGCGGCACGACGATGGTCGACCTGATGAAGATTGGCGTATTCGAGCCGGATGCATTAATCGACATTACGGCCCTTTCGGAGCTTGAGGGGTTCGAAGTTGGCAGCGACCGCATCCGTTTCGGTGCCTTGGCACGCATGGCCGAAGTTGGCGACGACACGAAGTTGAGCGATGCCGCTCCAGTGCTGACAGAAGCTTTGTGGAAGGCCGCAAGCCCGCAATTGCGGCACGCAGCGCGGCTGGGTGGCAATATTCTACAACAGACGCGATGCCCCTATTTCCGCGATACAGCTTATAGCCAATGCAACAAGCGCAACCCCGGTTCGGGGTGTGCAGCTTTGGATGGGGGTGAGACCAACCTGCATGCGATCCTCGGAGGATCAGACGCCTGCGTGGCGATGTACCCCGGCGATTGGGCGCAGGCGCTTGTCGCGTTTGACGCCGAGGTTAAAACCCAAGGTCCGGGCGGTAGCCGCACGATTCCGTTCGCCGATTTGCATGTGCTGCCTGGTGACACGCCAGAGATCGAGACGATACTGAAGCGCGGCGAACTGGTCACCGGCATCAGCGTTCCCGTAATTCCCGCTCTAAAGGCCAGCCATTATCTTAAGGCGCGCGACCGCGAAAGCTATGCGTTTGCAAGTGCGTCGGCTGCCGTTGGTGTTGAGATGGAGGGTGAAAATGTTCGCGATGCGCGCATTGCCATCGGCGGCGTTGCGTCGGTTCCGTGGCGCGCGCGCGAAGCAGAAGAATTTCTAAAGGACGGCCCCTTGACTGAGGAGACCGCTCGCGAAGCGGGCCGGATTGCCTTTGCCGACGCGCGGCCTCTCAAAGGATCCGAATACAAAATCAAGCTCGGCGCCGATGTGGTTGCCGGAGCGCTCATGACCGCGAAATCGCGGACAACCGGAGGCGAATGATGGCCCAGACAATCAACACCGCAGTCACCCGCACAGACGCACCGCGCAAAGTTACGGGAACTGCCACATATGCCGCAGACGTCATACCGTCCGGAATGCTGCACGGCGCGCTTGCAACATCCTCAATCGCGGTCGGGACACTGACTGGAATAGACACCAAACGCGCCGAGGCCGAACCGGGGGTCATAGCGGTGTTCACGCATGAAAATCTGCCGGATTTCAAAACAGTTAAAGGGTTTTATGCCGGTGGACCTGGGTCGGCCAGCTTTTGGCCCATGGAAGGCAATGAGATCAAGTATGCCGGACAGCCTATTGCTTACGTCGTCGCCGAGACTGCCGCTGCGGCCCGACGCGGTTCGCAATTGATCGACGCGACCTATGAGGTGAGTGAGGCGAACGCTCATATGGATGCCGAAGACAGCTTCGTCATCGGCGCAAGCGGCGATAGTAAGGGTATGGTCACGACGAAGGGGGATGTGTCAAAGGGTCTGGCAGAAGCAGCCCAAACCATCGACGTCGAATACACCACACCATTCCAGCACCATAATCCAATGGAAATGTTCTCGGCTACAGCCGAATGGAACGGGGATAAACTTACCGTTTGGATGCCGTCCCAATCCGTGCGGACATTGCGCGGAGGCATTGCCGCCGCTTACGGTTTGCCGGAGACGTCGGTCCGGGTAATTTGCCCTTTTGTCGGCGGCGCGTTTGGCTCGAAGGCAGGGATTACACCGTACGCGATGTTGACGATCGCTGCCTCAAAAGCTGTCGCGGCACCAGTACGTCTGATTGTCACGCGCCCTCAGATGTTTACGGTCGCAACCTTCCGTCCTGAATCGATACAAAAGTTCCGTCTTGGCGCCGATGCGACTGGCAAGCTTACCGCTTTCGAGCATATTGAGATTTCGCAGACCTCCCAGTTCGATGTTGTGACCAATCCAGGGACGCATATCACACGGGCGATGTACGCCAGTCCCAACATCCATACCGAACAACGTGTGGCACGCTCGGACACCAACACCGGCGGCTTCATGCGCGCGCCCAATGAAATGCAAACCTTCTTCGGTCTCGAGCAGGCGATGGACGAGTTGGCGCTGAAAGTTGGAGTAGATCCGGTGGAAATGCGCCGTGTCAACGACACCAAAAGACATCCGGTCGAGGATGTTCCGTTCTCGTCGAGGTCGCTTATGGAATGCTATGATGCAGTCTCCGATAGCTTTGGATGGGATCAACGCTCGCCCGAAGTCGGTAGCATGACCGACGGTGACTGGCTGGTAGGATTTGGCTGCGCCACGGCGACGTACCCGACCAACATTCTTGCCTCCAACGCGCGTGTTCGGATGCAGGGAAGCGGTAGTGCGTATATTGAACTCGCGGCTCACGATGTGGGCACCGGCAGTTACACGATCTTTGCCCAGATCGCTGCTGCCCGCTTAGGACTTCCTGTAGAGGCCTGTGACGTGGTGATGGGTGAGGCGGACCTTCCGGTCGCACCGCTTTCGGGCGGGTCGACGACTGCGGCCTCTGCCGGATCGGCTGTTCATGATGCTTGTCTTCGCATCGGGCGGGCTGTCGCAATGGAGGTCACCGCGCAATCAGAGGGGCCGCTTGCCGGTGTCGATCCAAAATTGATCACGTTGGACAACGGCGTGCTGCGTGGTCCGGACGGGAAAAGCCAACCTTTGCTGGAAGCGCTTGCGTCTACCGCAGCGGGAGAGCAGGAAGCGGTCGGTGAATTCCGCCACCCCGCGTTGACCGACAAATTGATTCGTGCGACGTTCGCTGGCGGCTATGGTACCGCGGGTCCGGTCACCCCTGAATTCGCGATGTTCGCATTCGGCGCGGAAATGGTCGAGGTTCATGTCAACCGCTGGACACATGAAATTCGTGTGCCGCGTCTACATGGAGCGTTCGCAGCAGGAACAATTCTCAATCGCAAAACGGCACATTCACAACTTATGGGCGGCATGGTTTGGGGCATTGGGTCGGCGTTACATGAGGTCACCGAGGTTGATAAGCCTCGGGCACGCTACCTCAACACCAATATCGCAGAATATCTGGTTCCGGTGAACGCAGACGTCCGTGAGGTGCGGGTCGAGATGTTGGATGAAAAGGATGATTACGTGAATCCGTTGGGGGTAAAAGGCATCGGCGAACTTGGCATCGTTGGTACTGCCGCAGCGATCGCGAATGCGGTACACCATGCCACTGGCAAGAGATTGCGCAAGCTACCGATCCGCATGTCCGATCTTGTTTGAGTCTGGGGCAATTCTGGCAATACCGTCGCACCATTGTGATTTCTAATCGCAAATGGGCAGGGGTTTGCCAGTAGCCGTGACGAGAATCTGATCTGTGTCGGTTTAGGCTGGCACTTAGGGTCAGGACCCATTGATCTGCTTGAGGTCGCCTCAGCTGCGTGATTCAAGCTCCCGAACTGACGGGGGTGACGATGAGCAATCTTTTCTGGCTGACGGACGCACAGATGGCCCGGCTTCGGCCTTTCTTTCCGAAGAGCCATGGCGTGCCGCGGGTCGATGACCGGCGTGTGTTGAGCGGTATTATCTTCATAAATCGCAATGGCTTGCGGTGGTGCGATGCACCGAAGGAGTATGGCCCCGCGAAGACATTATACAACCGTTGGAAGCGATGGGGCGACAAGGGCATCTTCGCCCGAATGATGGAAGGTCTGGCCTCCGAGGCGGCCGTTCCGAAGACGGTGATGATCGACGCGACCTACCTCAAGGCACACCGCACGGCGACCAGCCTACGGTCGAAAAAGGGGGGCCTGATGACCAAAGGGGCCGCCTGATCGGCCGAACCAAGGGCGGCATGAACACCAAACTGCACGCCGTCACAGATGCGGAAGGTCGTCCGATCCAGTTCTTCATGACCGCAGGTCAGGTCAGCGACTACATCGGGGCAGCTGCCCTGCTGGGCGGTTTGCCAAAGGCAGAGTGGCTGCTGGCCGACCGGGGTTACGATGCCGACTGGTTCAGAGATGCGTTGAAAGACAAGGGGATAAAGCCTTGCATCCCAGGCCGGAAGTCGCGCGCCAAGCCCATCAAGCACGACAAGCGCCGCTACAAACGACGCAACAGGATCGAGATCATGTTCGGGCGTCTGAAGGACTGGAGGCGTGTCGCCACCCGCTACGACAGGTGCCCGAAGGTCTTCCTCTCCGCCGTCGCCCTCGCCGCAACCGTCATGCTTTGGCTATGAAACGAGAACGAGTCCTGACCCTAGTGGAGGCAAGGTCTCTAGTTGCATCGGGCCCCGGATCTGCCCGACATCGGTTTTCCGTGCTCGGTGGCGACCAGACTATCGG